>JAGGYV010000129.1 GCA_021162325.1 Desulfobacteraceae bacterium
TATTAATAATCAAGGCGCGATCCCATTTTTTCTGCCCCAATTTCTGTCAGTTTAATATAAAAGTCTTTCAAAGTTTTATACGTTATAATATTAAACACGTTATTAAATCAATAACGCAAGTCTTGACAAAACGTTTTTTAAGATTTACAGTTACCTCAAATAAAAAACAGGAGGGATGAAAAATGGAAAATATAACAGGCTTCCCAGTTACCAATAGAAATTATCTGGAATCACGTCTGTTCCTTGTTGACGAGATGCGAGATTTAGTGAGTAAACGTTCCATTGTCATTGAATCCCCACGAAGGTTTGGGAAGACCAGCGTAATAAAAGAATTTATTCGCCAGGAGAACGCTAAAGATGAGAAAGACAGAGAATTCAATATACTTTTTTTAGAACTTGAGGGTGAGGAGACTGTAAATCAATTTTGTTACAAACTTTTCAAAGAGTTGCTGAAACTCTATCGTATTCGAAAAAAAATTGACGCAGTAAAACAATTTCTGGGTGATAGCTGGAATGCTTTGGCTTCACGTTTAAAAAAAATTGATGCGATGGCAGTTGGGCTGGAAATACAAGAAAAAACAAGAGAATACGACTTTTTGAAATGGAAGGGAAAAATTACGCCTCTGATAACCGGGCTGAACTCTTTTGATAAAAGAACTGTAATTGTATTTGATGAATTTCCAGATATGCTACAAAATTTTAAAATCAAGGGGATGGCGGCTGCAGATTTTAAAACTGTAACCGACAGCCTAACCGCATGGCTTCGGTCTTTGCGGCAAATACAGGAGAGCGGATGCAAGTATCAATTTATCTTTTGTGGTTCGATTAATCTCAGAAAAACTTTGGAAGAAATCGGAGTAAGTAAACGCATCAATGACTTAGAGACGTTCGTAGTTCCGCCTATCAAAAACGAAGAGGCCAAGCTTCTTATAGAATCGTTAGCCCAAGAATACGATATTGCGATAGATCCCGATAGCATCCAATTTATGGTGTCGAAAACCACAGGAGGTTCTCCTTATTATGGTCAGATAATATTTAAAGCTTTACGCGACACCAGAGAAAAAAGTTTTACTTCAGGCAAGGTGGAGGCAATTTATGAGGCTATGCTGAGGGGCGGAGATCATGACCTGAATCATTTTCATTCCAGACTCGAAGACTATCTTTCTCCTCTTGAAAGAGAATGTTCTAAAATCATTTTAAAACATCTATGTTATGAGACTATTTATGAAACAGAACTTTATGATTTATTATTATTTGAAAAATGTAATTTCGAGAAATTCCAAGCTGTAGTAAACAGGCTCATATGTGAAGGCTATATAATAAGAGATATCAATAACAAAAATAACCTCAAATTCGTATCACCAATTCTAAAAGACTGGTGGGCCTGTAAAGCGGGGGTGAAATAATGTATGCTTATAATCCGCGAAAAAAGTCTTACAGGCGGTTGGAAAAAACACTGGTCGGTAGTGATCGTTGGGAAATATTAAATAATATTCTGAAAGAGCTTACAATAAAAAATGGTGAAACGCCAAAGCAACACTGGATGCTTGTCGGTCCTCGTGGCATCGGCAAATCCCATTTAATGACCCTTCTGTATTTTAAAATAAAAGATGCCTCAGAACTGAATAAACTTTGGATACCTGTATTATTCCCTGAAGAATTACGCCTGGCTACCAACTTGTCTAAATTTCTGGAAAGGACAGTCAATGAAATCCTGATAGAGTTGGAACAAGAGAAAAATCAGATATCAGAGGAACTGAAACAAAAAATCATAAAAGTTCGCAACATACCAATATCAGAGAGGATAGATAGTTTCTTTTCTCTTATCTCATGGCTGCACGAGAAAACTGGAAAATTCATCGTTCTAATAACAGAAAACCTTCAGCAATTATTGGGCAAAAAACTCCCTTTAATCGAACAAAAAAAACTAAGAGCATTTCTTCAGACAAGTGATGCGTTATTAATTATCGGCTCGGCAACTACAATTTTCAACGCCCTTCATGACCATAGTCACCCTTTTTATCATTTCTTCCATATAAGGAGAATGGAAGATCTTGAATTTGGGGATATGAAAACTTTGATTGTTGATCTTTTATCTGAAAGCGGAAGTTCCGAATTTGCAAAGGACGTAATCGTTGAGGATGCAAGATTAAAAACGCTATATGCATTTACCGGTGGAAATCCAAGAATGGCGGTTTTTTTATCAGATATTCTCAAAACCCAAATTTCTGATGAAATGTTGAACGTAATGGATATTATCCTAGATGAACTGACACCATACTTCGAAGCCATATTAAAAGAGATTCCGGATTACTTACAAGAGATAGTCAATACCCTCGCAACGTTTGAACCCGCGCAGAGCCCCAAAGAAATATCCTATTATCTTGAAGCACCTCAGCCAACCATAAGAAACTATATGAAACAGCTTAAGGAGAACGGTTATGTCCGGATAGCTTTTTCAAAAGGGAAATCAAATTATTACTGTTTGAACGAATACCTGTATCGAATTTGGTATCAGATGAGAGACAGCAGTCACAGGGAAGAAACCCGATGGATCATGGAGCTTTTATTAATGCTTTATTCACCGACCACTATTGTGAAAGAAAGAAGTAAGGTTAACGCAATTATTAATGCGGAGAGGCCAAGCACCTCTTACGAAGAACTCATCGTTCAAACAGCTGATTTTGTGACTCATAATCCTGACTACTGCAAAATCATTGAATTGTGCATAGATTCAACGATAAACGATGAAAAAGGGATCGTAACCAATACTGAAGAAAAAG
>JAGGYV010000083.1 GCA_021162325.1 Desulfobacteraceae bacterium
AAGAATATACGCGCTTGAACTGGCCAGACGGGGGGCAAAGGTCGTTGTCAACGATCTGGGCGGATCAAGGGATGGCTCCGGTGGCGGCTCAGCGACGCCTGCTGAAAAAGTGGTCAATGAAATTAAATCCCTTGGCGGAGAAGCGGTTGCAAACTATGACAGTGTCTCCACTTCCGAAGGCGGTGAGAACATCATTCAATCAGCCATCGATGCATTTGGTACTGTTGATATTCTGATTAACAACGCCGGTATATTGCGAGACAAAAGTTTTATTAAAATGGAACCGGAAAACTGGCAGACGGTTTTGGATGTTCATTTAAACGGCGCGTACAATGTTTCCAAGCCGGCATTCAAAGTGATGCGGGAAAAGGGCTTTGGAAGAATTATCATGACCACATCGGCAGCGGGTTTATACGGAAATTTTGGCCAGACCAACTATTCATCTGCGAAAATGGGTTTGGTCGGGTTGATGAACACGCTGAAACTGGAAGGTAAAAAATATGACATCAAAGTGAATACGGTGGCCCCGATTGCCGCATCACGCCTTACGGAAGACATTCTGCCCCCGGAGCTGTTTGAAAAAATGAAACCGGAATTTGTTTCTCCCATTGTCATTTATTTATGTTCCCGGAAATGTGATGCAAACGGCAATATTTACAATGCCGGCATGGGCTTTTTTAATCGTGCGGCTGTTGTTACCGGCCCCGGCACGACCATCGGTGACGGCATCAATCCGCCGGAAATCGAAGATGTCGTCGATAATTTTGATACCATTGCGGCATTGAAAAACGGAAAAGTATATTTTGAATTAAACGAGCAGGTGGGTGATGCCATGAACGCATTTGCTGCACCGGCACAACCGGACACCGCTTCAGATGATCAAAAAAATTCATCTGCATCTGCTATTTTTGAGGCCATGCCGACTGCATTTAATGCTGACGCAGCGAAAGATGTCGATGTTATTTTCCAATACCATATCTCAGGAGACGGCGGCGGCGACTGGAACTGTATTATTAAAGACGGCTCATGCACCATCCATTCAGGGATACACGAAAAGCCGACCTGTACACTGAAAATTGCGGACACGGACTTTGTGGATATGATTAACGGGGTTCTGCCGGCCATGCAGGCGTATACATCCGGTAAATTAAAAATCGAGGGAGACATCATGAAATCCCAGCTCATTGAAAAACTGTTTAAATTATGAAGAAGGCTAAAGGCTAAAGGTGGAAGGATTTATCTTTATATATTTTTTTCTTTTACCCTTCAGCCTTCAGTCTTTCGACCTAAAAAAATTCGACCTTAAACATAGAGGAGAAAAAAATGATTGGAATAACATCTTACGGTGCCTATATCCCCCGTTTAAGATTAAACCGTATGTCAATATTTCAAAGTATGGGATGGTTCGCACCGGCAATCATCATGGTGGCACAAGGCGAACGCTCCATGTGCTCCTGGGACGAAGACGCTATCACCATGGGAGTTGCCGCATCTCGAGAGTGTTTGAAAGGCATGGACAAAACAAATATTGAAGGCCTTTTTCTTGCTTCAACAACGCTACCATTTGCAGACCGACAGAATGCCGGCATTGTTTCCACTGCCCTGAATTTAAAAAATAACATGATGACTTCGGATTTTACGTCCTCCCAGAAAGCAGGCACCAATGCCCTGCTGGCAGCCATTGAATCTGTCAAAGGAGGAGAACGTAAAAACATTCTGGTAACAGCAACGGACAAACGAGAAACCAAACCGGCTTATTTTTACGAAATGTGGTTTGGTGACGGCGCAGCCTCCTTTATGATTGGAGACAAGGATGTTATTGCAGAATACAAAGGCTCATATTCGGTGTCTTATGATTTTGTTGATCATTACCGGGGGGCGTTTAAAAAATACGACTACACCTGGGAAGAACGATGGGTCCGTGATGAAGGATATTCAAAAATTATTCCTGAAGCGATTAACGGTCTTTTGACTAAGCTCAACATCACCATGGAAGATGTGGATAAACTGGTTTATCCTTGTTATTTTAAAGCCGAACATAAAAAAATCGCAAAAAAACTTGGGGCAACGCCGGAAAAAGTGATCGGCAACCTTCATGAAGTCTGCGGGGAAACCGGAACCGCGCATCCCTTTTTAATGATGGCCGCCGCTTTAGACAATGCCAAACCCGGCGATAAAATCCTCATGGCCGGTTTTGGACAGGGATGTTCTGCGTTTCTTTTTGAAATCACGGAAAACATCAATAAATTGCAGCAACGAAATAAATTTCAAAAAACTCTGGATAACAAGGAAACCACGGACAACTATTTAAAATTTTTAAAATTCAGGGGATTAATCCATCCGGAAATGGGGATTCGCGCAGAAGCGGAAACCCAGACTGCGGTGACGACCCTGTGGCGAAAACGAAAGATGCTTCTTGGCCTTGTTGGCGGTAAATGTAAAAAATGCGGGACCGCGCAATTCCCGAAAACCGAGGTCTGCGTTAATCCGGAGTGCGTGGCCAAACACAGCCAGGAAGAATATGAATTTGCTGATATTCCGGCAAAAGTAAAGACATTTACCGGAGACCTGTTGGCGGTTTCCGTTGATCCGCCCCATAAATACGGGATGATCCAGTTTGAAGGCGGCGGACGTTTCATGACGGATTTTACAGACTGTAAACTGGAAGAAATGAAAGTCGGTCTCCCGGTCCAAATGGTTTTTCGAAAACGTAATGATGCCGAGGAAAGACGAGGATTTGTTAACTATTTCTGGAAAGCAGTGCCGATACCGGGCGCTCTTGAGGAAATGAATAAAATTAATTATAACGACCGTGTTGCCATCGTGACGGGTGCTGGTGGCGGTTTGGGTCGCGTTTATGCCCTGGAACTTGCCCGGCGCGGGGCCAGTGTCGTCATCAACGATTTGGGCGGTGCCCGTGACGGATCCGGAAAAGGATCCAGTTCACCGGCAGACCTTGTGGTTCAGGAAATACAGGAATTCGGCGGTAAAGCGATCGCCAATTATGATAATGTCGCCATTGCCGAAGGTGGAGAAAATATCGTCAAGACCGCAATGGATGCTTTTGGCCGTGTGGATATTGTCATCAACAACGCCGGTATCCTGCGAGACAAAAGTTTTATCAAAATGGATTCAGAAAATTGGGCAGCAGTTCAGAACGTTCATTTAAACGGTGCCTATAATGTCACAAAACCGGCATTCACGGTGATGAGAGAAAACGGTTTTGGGCGAATTATCATGACCACATCTGCCGCTGGTTTATATGGAAACTTTGGTCAGACCAACTATTCATCAGCAAAATTAGCCTTGGTCGGTTTGATGAACACCTTAAAACTTGAAGGCGCAAAATATAACATCAAAGTAAACACCATCGCGCCGCTGGCTGGATCACGGCTCACTGAAGATATCATGCCGCCTGATTTGTTTGCAAAAATGAAACCCGAATTTGTTTCTCCCATTGTTTTATATCTCTGTAGCGAAGAATGCGCTGAAACCGGTAAAATTTTCAATGCCGGTATGGGATATTTTAACCGGGCCGCTATCCTGACCAATTCGGGCGTTCAGCTGGGTGATACGGACAATCCGCCGACACCAGAGCAGATCATTGAAAACATTGATAAAATCAATGATATGGAGGGTGCTAAAGAATTTACTGATTTAAATTCCGCCATGTTTGATTTAATGTCTCCGCCGGCCTCGAATGCACCAAAGGATGACAACGACAGGCCATCAGATGGATTAAGCGTCAGTGATGTGTTTAAAAAAATGCCGGATGCATTTAATGCTGATGCAGCTGCAGGTATTGATGTCATATTTCAATATAATATATCCGGAAAAGCTGGCGGTGAATGGAATGTTACCGTTAAAGATGGCTCATGCAAAATCGAAACCGGCAAAGCAAAAAAAGCCACCTGTACATTAAACATCGGTGATGCGGACTTTATAGATATGACTTCCGGAAAATTGGATCCAATGCAGGCTTTTACCTCCGGCAAGCTGACCATTGACGGGGATATAATGAAATCCCAGCTTATTGGAAAACTGTTTAAGATGTAATAAAATTTATACACTCGTAAAAAGTCAGATTTCGATGGCAAAGTATAAAAGTTCACCAATCTTATAAAATTGGCAAGGCGCGCAAATCCTGAGTGATGATTCGTACTTTGAAGAAATGAAGGATGTAGCGCAACACAGAATTTGGACTTTTTACGAAGCCATCAAAATTGATTGCCATTATAAATAGGAGGAATAATCATGGCTACAGGAATTAAAGATAAAGTCGCTATCATCGGTATGGGATGCAGCAAATTCGGCGAACGTTGGGATATGGGGGCCGAGGAGCTGATTGTAGAAGCTTATGAGGAATGCCTGACAGACGCCGGCATTGAACAAAACGATATACAAGCTGCGTGGTTTGGCACCTGCATGGATGAGGTCAATGTGGGCAAAACAGCCATGCCCCTGGCGACAACACTTCGCCTTCCCATGATTCCGGTAACCCGTGTGGAAAACTATTGCGCCACCGGAACCGAGGCATTTCGAGGTGCCTGCTATGCAGTGGCCTCCGGCGCATATGATATTTGCCTGGCCCAGGGCGTGGAAAAATTAAAAGATACCGGTTACGGCGGATTACCAGGTGGTGGATCCAACACCGGCTCCCTGGTCTGGCAATGGTGGCCGAACTTGACCGCACCGGGCTCTTTTGCACAACTTGCCAGCGCATATGCTGCAAAATACAAAGTAAAAGATGCCGATTTAAAGCGGGCCATAGCCCACATCTCTGCCAAAAGTCACGCGAACGGCGTCTTGAATCCTAAAGCCCATCTTCAAAAAAAAGTGACGGAAGACCAAATCATGGCCGCGCCCATTATTGCCCACCCGCTGGGTTTGTTTGACTGCTGCGGTGTCAGTGATGGATCGGCGTGCGCCATTGTCACCACACCGGAAATCGCTAAAAAAATGGGAAAAAAAGATTTTGTATCCGTCAAAGCACTTCAGATTGCGGTGAGCAGCGGAGAAGAAATCGCTTATAATAATTGGGATTGCGACCATTTCATGACCACCACAAAATGCAGTACCCAGGCGTATAAAGAAGCAGGCATTAAAAACCCGAGAGAAGAAATCAGTATGATGGAGGTCCATGACTGTTTTTCAATCACGGAATTTGTCACCTATGAAGACCTGCATATCTCAGAGCGGGGGAAAGCCATGCAGGATATCATGGATGGGTTCTACGACAGTGACGGCCAGCTTCCCTGCCAGATAGACGGCGGACTGAAATGTTTCGGCCATCCCATCGGCGCATCAGGGTTACGAATGCTATACGAGATGTATCTGCAGCTTCACGGCAGGGCAGATAAGCGACAGCTTGAAAATCCAAAAATTGGGCTGACACATAATCTGGGCGGCTTTCCGTTTCAGAATATCTGCAGTGTTTCAATTATCGGTAAGCACGAATAATCAATCAATCCGTAACGAATAAAAAAGGCACCGTAAAATATTTTACGGTGCCTTTTTTTATTTTTTTTTGAATCAAAAAATTAAAATTTTTCAAAATTCGAACACAGATGGCAAAGAAAAAAGTTCAAATTCAAGGCGCACAAATTCTGAGGAATGAGGCGTAGCTTGCTACTCCGCAGTGACGAAGAATGTTGTGCAACACGGAAGTTGGACTTTTTGTGAAGCCATCAATATTTAAATGCAATACCGGCTTCAATAATATTTCTATCATATTCATAGAGATCGACATTGGAGTTTGAATGAATAAAAGAATAGTTGGTGTAAACGCCGAAATATTCATTTAACTGAAATTGAATATCCACGACTGCGACGAAACTGTCATCCTTCCGATCGTCTTTTGAAACAGAATCCGTTCCATAATCGACCACCCACGCATCGTAATGGGTATGCTGATAATCCACCGACAAACGGATCCGACTTTTATTTTTAAAAAAATACAGGTACGCGCAACCGCCGCCGAAAGTTTTTCCGTCTTCATCAAGGGTTTTATCATCATCCCTGTCATCAATTTTGGAACCGATCCCATAAACAGCAACTGCCTGACGGGTTTGGGGTATTAAATAAGTCACGGTGGGAGAAATCGTATAACGATTATAATTTGTATCCCCGTCTTCCATGGCATAATTAAATATAAGCGGCATGCTGACAGTGATCTGGTCTTTGGTCCATTGGGGTTCTACTGAAAAACTCTGATCAATTACATTATATTCATCAAAATCCTGATGAAAATCCGCGTATCCACCGTAATCCAGTCTAAAACCAAAATCACCTTTTAAAGGCACCTGCCATCCGGCAGAAAGCGTTGCCGTAAATGTTGTATCGCCATCTGCATCTCCGCCGCCGGAGGCGGATCCGACCCGGGAATCATAAGCGCCGCCAATTCTTAAACCAGCGAAAAAGGGGTTGCTATCTGTTTTAATCTGTTCCACTCGATTTTCAATACCGCCCTTCCCAACCGGGGAAGTGCTCCGTGACGGAGCCGAGCACCCTCAGGCAGACCAGCCATCAACAGAAACCGCAATCATAAAAACTGCCATCAGCATCACGATAAAAAATCGAAATTTCAAATTACATTCCTTTTAATGATGATAGTCTCGTAAAAAGTCAGATTCCGACGGCAAAGTATAAAAGTTCAAATTCAAGGCGCGCAAATCCTGAGTGATGATTCGTACTTAGCGTACTTTGAAGAAACGAAGAATGCAGCGCAACACAGAATTTGGACTTTTTACGAAGC
>JAGGYV010000366.1 GCA_021162325.1 Desulfobacteraceae bacterium
AAGGCAACCATAGTTGATTTTTGCTTATTCATCTTGATTTATACTCCTCTTTCAGGTATGGATTCCCACGTTACAATGGATTACGCTCCTAATATATGGTAATCATGGTGATAAATCAATGAAAAACAAAGACATAAAACATTCAGGGCTGGGCTTACCGGTCATTCATTGATCAGCAATGGTTTGGTTATGGTATCTTCACTGTCCAAGGGGAAACCGCCCGTCTGGTGGATCTTATTTTGCCTCCTGAACCAACTTTGGTAAGGGATTTTCTCGGCCGGGCGGCTCATCAGCTGGTTAACGATGGGGCCACCAGGCTGGAAACCTGGCTGCCACCGGGACAAGCGATTACCAAAAGCTTGATGGCTGGCGGTATGGTTGCCGGAGAAGAACCATTCGGCATTGTCCCGACCGTAAAGATATTACACCCGGGATTAAAGGCCGATTGGCTGGCCAGCCATCTCTATTATACAATAGCTGACACTGATCTGTGTTAGGAAGTCAGACCTTAACTGTTGCCCCCCAGTCCACGAGAGGAAAATGAGATGATATTTCGACAGGCCTGGAAAATTTTCCGCCGGGAAGGGTGGAAAAATCTGTTCGCCAAGGCAAAAAAGAAAGCGGCCTTATACCGGCTGCAGGAAACACCTCACAGAACAACCTTTTCCACGACTGGCGGGACCATGAATAATCCAAATGATACGGTAAAGAACTGGTTGCAGGATAACAGAAACAATTTCGGCAACCCTTTTTACAACTTATTAAATTTTTTAGTCGCTATTCATGAAGATATTGATGATCTTAAGCCGATTTCATGCAGTCAGTACCGGGAATATGTTCAAACCGGGTTCTTGAATAAAATGCCGTTTCCCATTATGTTCCCGGAGGTTAAAGAAGAGGAAGATATCGTCAGCTTCATCAATGCGTTTGACCAAGCATACCTCCACAAAATGATTCATGGCGTTTTCGTCGGCCTCATCAGTTATCTAACGCGGCAGAAAGCTAACATCTCTCTCCTTGACTTTGGCACCGGGGCATCCTGCGGCCTCTATGGCGGCCCATCCGGGCAGGCCCTCTTTGACAGCCTTGATACCCGGCACCTTCACTTTGTTGGTATCGACAAGGCCCACAAACCAGGAGGATCGGTTTTTAGTCATGCAGTATACATAAAATCAGATATTCTTTCTTTCACCTCCGAGCGCAAATTTGACCTGATCACCGGCCACCATGTTCTGGAGCACTGTTATAACTGGGAAACAGTAATGACGCATCTTCACCTGCTCCTGAAAAAAGGCGGCTACGTTTATTTATCTTTTCCCCGTTTCGGCGGCTTTTACGATACAACGTACAGATTAATGGCCCCCCTAGACCATTGCGCCAACTTTGATCTTGATACCTTGCAGAAACATGGGGAAAAGATTGGCTTGAAACTGTGCCTCGCGGATGCCTACACAGACCCCAATTCCCGTTTTAACTGGATGGTCAATTTGCTGCCGGAGTTGACAGAACAGGATATTGCTGATTGTTTTTATGATCTTTGCGTCAGAATCGATGCCAAAAAACTGCTGGGCTTACATCTCTATGGCAACTATGTCATTTTCCAGAAAATATGATGCTGAACGATTGTAACGAAGAACAGTTAATTCCCTATCATGCCGTGAACCCCACCGGCCGGCGGGTGCTAATACTGGCACCCCATCCTGATGATGAGACCTTCGGCTGCGGTGGAACGCTAGCGCGCCATGTTGCCGCCGGCGACCCGGTGCGGGTGGTAATCCTCACCGACGGCTCACGGGGGGATTTTTCCGGTCGTCACCAGGCGGAAAAATATCTCCAGATCCGGCGTCAGGAAACCCTTCAGGCCGGCAAAATCCTGGGAATCCATGATCTTCATTTCTGGCCTTTCAAAGACCGTCAGCTGGCCTCCGAGATACCCAAAGCGCAAGCCATGCTGTTGACACTGTTAGAGGACTATCAACCTGAAAGGATCTACGTCCCATCAGTACTTGAATTTCACCCGGATCACCGGGCCACCGCCCACCTGTTGATTACACACCTGAACCACATGTCGGATAATCTGGAAGTGGCTTTTTATGAAATCAATCAGCCGCTGTGTGTCAACACCCTGGTGGACATAACCCAGGTACTGAAGACAAAAAAAGCGGCAATAGAAGTTTATAAAACTCAATTGGCCGAACAGGATTATGACGACTATGTTCTGGCCCTCAATCGTTTTCGGGCTCAGACCCTACCCCCGGAGGTGAGTCATGCCGAAGGCTTTTCCCTTTGGCCGGCAGGGGCAATCAATAGATGGCTATCGGCATCCAGGAGGAACGGCACAGTAAAAGATGCCACGGCGCCGGGATATACCGGTATCTTGGAACGTCAACTGCCTTTTCTTGAATACGGATATTGTACTCCATATCCAGGGAGAGAATAGCTACCATGAGAAAACTCCGCGCAGAAGAGACATTAAACAATAATTTCAACTTACTTTGCCCGGCATCTCGAAAATCGGACATTAATTCTCTTGTAGCCACACTACTGCGCATAGCAGCATTATGATTTCCGTGAAATGAAACTTCAATAAACAAGGATTTTAAAAATGAAATTTTCAAATGGTGATTCTAATAGAAAAAAAATATCAATAATTGTTCCATTTTACAATGAGAGTGAAAGCATTACTTTCTTTTATGAAGCACTTTGCCCTATATTTAATAATGCTTGTGATTTAGATTTTGAAGTAGTTTGTATTGATGATGGAAGCAATGATGACACACTAAATAAATTGATCTCAATTACAGAAAAAGACTCTCGTTTTAATATAATTGAACTATCCAGAAATTTCGGTAAAGAAGCCGCTTTGACCGCAGGTATTGATAAATCAATAGGGGATGCTATAATTCCCATTGATGCTGACTTACAAGATCCTCCAGAATTAATATTAGAAATGATAAAAGAATGGAAAAAAGGTGCTGAAGTTGTGTTAGCGCGAAGAGTAGATCGACGTTCAGATTCATTTTTCAAGAGAATAACCGCCCAACTTTTCTATCGTTTCCATAATCAGTTTTCTTCTATTAAAATACCTGACAATGTAGGTGATTTTCGTTTAATGGATCGAATTGCTGTGGATGCACTAAAACAAATTCCCGAAAAACAGCGATTTATGAAAGGGTTATTTGCTTGGATAGGATTTAAGACTGTTACAATAGACTATGCAAGAAATCCACGTATATCAGGGACGACAAAATTTTCAGGCTGGAAACTGTGGAATTTTGCACTTGAAGGTATCACAAGTTTTAGTACCATTCCTTTAAGGTTTTGGACTTATATTGGTGGATTAGGAGCAGTAGTTACTTTTTTTTACGCATTATTTATTGTTACAAAAACATTAATATATGGCATTGATTTACCTGGATATGCGTCACTACTCGTTGTAATCCTTTTCTTTTCATGTTTACAATTAATTAGCTTGGGCATGTTGGGTGAATATATTGGTAGAATTTATATGGAAACCAAACATAGACCCATCTATCTAATAAGAAAACATTACGGAAACACAAATGAATCCTGATGCTTATATTAAAATGGCTGAAACAGAATCCAAGCATTGGTGGTTTTCCGGTCGTAGAGAAATTTTGTTACATACAATAAAAAATTTGGAATTACCGAAAGACGCTAAACTTCTTGAAGTTGGTTGTGGTACTGGTGGTAATCTTAAAATGTTGAGCCAATTTGGAGATGTGAGTGCATTTGAGATGGATTCTAATGCACTTATTATTGCTTCAAAAAAAACAAACAGCTTATATGATATAAGAGCAGGCCATTGTCCAAATGAAATCCCATTTAAGAACCAAACTTTTGACTTAATATGTATGTTTGATGTTTTAGAACATATCGAACAAGATACTGAAACACTTATTGCTATAAGAAAATTACTCAAGAAAAATGGAAAAATCTTAATAACCGTTCCAGCTTATCAATGGCTTTGGGGTACTCATGATGAATTTCTACATCATAAAAGACGTTATTCAGCAACTCAGTTGCGTAAAAAAATAGTAGCTTCTGGGCTTAATCCTATAAGGGTTTCATATTTCAATACAATTTTATTTCCATTGGCAGCTATTGTACGATTCAAAGATAAATTATTTAACAAGCGTTCTGCAACCGGGACAGATATTCCTCCCAGAACTATTAACACATTTTTCACAAACTTATTTAAATCTGAAC
>JAGGYV010000292.1 GCA_021162325.1 Desulfobacteraceae bacterium
GTGTTTATTGATCAGGTACAAGAAAAGTTTATTGAAAGAACTGAGCATATGTTTGACGGTGACACCTCGGATGAGGTGGTGAAAAATGTGCATCAGGTGGTCAGAGATTTATTTTTGATTTATCATGAAAATTTAGATGTTGCAGAACTCCTGTTCAGGGAAGGTATCGGTAATGGCGGAATCTTTAAAGAAATTTATGAAGGCATGCTGTCCTTATTTCTTGAGCTGATTGAAGAGCAGATTGAAAAAGCGATTCATCGGGGGTTTGTTCATATTGAGGACGCCCAGATCGGGTCTGTTTTCTTATTTGGTTTGTTTGAAAGGGGCCTTTTATATTTTATGTTGATCCGGAAAAATACGGATCTGGAAAAGCTGGAAAGAGTGATGGTGGATTTTGTATTAAAAGGGCTTTCTTTTGATTATAATTTTGAGGCTTGATTTAACAAACTCGTAAGAAGCTTTTCATGGTGACGAATTATTACTGTATGAAAAAATAACTTGTCCATTATTTCAAATGTTTATGAATGAGTTATTTGGAAGTGTTCCCCCCGGTGAGTCCCCGGGCCTGAGCCGATAAGTAACTTTTAAAAAAAGTTAAAATGTGTTCATGAAAGGCCGAGTTTTTTGCCCGGTAAGTGATGTATTTTGTTATGTTTTATAGTAGGGTGGATTAGCGCGTCAGCGCGTAATCCACCAAAAAAAAGAAAAGAAAAGAATTTTTGTCAAACCGGTCCATGAAATTTGTCGGATTACGCGCTGACGCGCTAATCCGACCTACGATTTAGCCCACCGTCCATTATGAAATTACATAGAAGTCGGATTTAAATTAAAACCGGCAGCCTGCTTATTATAAACAAGCTGCCGGTTTTTTTACCTTGATTTAATGATGACGAAGGATGCAGCGCAACACAGAATTTGGACTTTTTGCGAAGCCGTCAATGATGCTTTGTCGTTTCCGGCTCTGCATCCTTTACATGTTGCAGTGCTTCTTTAGAAGTCTTTTCCGGTTGGCTTTTTTTTGGGGTTATTTTTTCAGCCGCTTGCTTTTTAATGGCTGCCGCCGGTTTCGTTGGTTTAATGTTACCTTTCAGACTGTTCAGCACGTCATTGATTCCCGCAGTCTTTTTATCCAACAGTTTTTCTTGAGACTTGTCTGAAGCAAAGGCCGCCGCTTTTGACAGGTCCTTTAATGCCGCTTCGCAGCCTTTAATCGTATTCTTACCGGCAGCAACGTCTGCCTTGTAAACCAGGAACATAAAATCGATTTTATTTAAGTGTGTTTGGGCCTTTTTTGTATGATGGCTGGTGGGTGCAAATTGAATGGCTTTATGCAGGTTGGATTTGATAGATTCAAAATTCAGCAGTCCTTTAACTTCTGAAAGTGCCTCCGCATTGTTGATATAATAGTTAAATGCCGTGATTAGTGCTTCGTTTTGGGTATAAACTGATTTGACAGGTTCTTCGATGGTCGCATCCGGCATACTGATGAGCAATTCCTTGCCGGTCGGCGAAAATTTTCCCTGCCAGATTTCAACCGCATTGTCTGCGGATTTTAGATAGTAATTGTTCGTATTCATGGCACTGGCAATAATCAGCAATCCGAATATTCCGCCGATAATGGCAATAAACATTTTCAAAGCATTATCCATTGGGGGGTCGGTCGGTTCGGAAACCGTTGGCATAACAGGCGGTGCCGGTGGGGGTGGCGCTTTTTCCGTTTCCCGTTTAGCGGTAGCTGCTGCCTTTTCCGCAGCTTTCTTTTCAGCCTTGGCCTTAGCTTCCGCCTCTGCCTTGGCCTTTTCTGCGGCTTCCTTTTCAGCCTTAGCTTTGGCATCAGCTTCCGCTTTTGCTTTTTCTTCAGCTTCTTTCGCAGCCTTGGCCTTTTCCACAGCCTCTGCCTCTGCTTTTGCCTTTTCCGCATTCTTTTCAGCTTTGGCCTTAGCTTCCGCCTCTGCCTTGGCCTTTTCTGCGGCTTCCTTTTCAGCCTTAGCTTTTGCATCAGCTGCTGGCGGCTCAAGTGTTTCAGTTACGCTCAAATCGAAAGTTTTAGCCAACAGGGCTTTGATTCTGTCAGCTTCTGCCTTGTCCGTCGTATTAATTGCCGGAGGGGCTGTAAAATTATTTAAATAATCTTCATTCGGCAATACAGCAAGGAAGTTTTCCGGAGCCCATGAACTAAAATCTTTTTTGAGTAAAGATTTTAAAGTCGGTTTTTTTACGGCCGCTTTTTTCTTTGCCGGCGCTTTTTTAGGCGCTGCCGTAGCCTTTGGTGCAGTTTTTTTCTTTGGTGTGGTTTTGGCCTCGGTCTTTTTTGCTGTTTTCTTTTTTGTCGTTGATTTGGTTAAACTTTTTTTGCCCATATTAAACCTCTTTGCTATTTTCTGAGATTTGATATAATTTCCTGTAAATGTTTCAATTTCGTAAATTAATTTTTATATAAGAACCGTGTTTTTTTGTAAACAGTTTTTTAAAGGATTCGGATTCGGATGAAACCGGATTCGATCTATTAAACAATCAATGGCACTTGGATCTTATGCAAAATGAATGATCTGATTTTAAAGAAAAAAAAGCTTGAATCAGGTCTTCGAAGCCTTGATTCACTGGCCGTGGCATTTTCAGGCGGTGTAGACAGTACCTTTTTGCTGGCAATAGCGGCTAAAATATTTCAGGCCACCGGTAAAGGTGATCCGTTGGTTGCTGTAACTGCCGAATCACCGGTTCATCCCCAATACGATGTTCAGCTTGCCGAATTATTCGCAAAAGAAAATCATATTTTTCACAGGATCATTCGCACTGACGAGATGGATTCAGCCGTATTCACCTCAAATTCCCCGGATCGGTGTTATGTTTGTAAAAAAATAATTTTTGAGCATATTAAAAAGGTTGCCACAGATCTGGGTATTCGTCATATCGCGCATGGTGTTAATGTGGATGATCAAGGCGAATACCGGCCGGGTATGAAAGCAGCCATGGAAATGAATATTCTTGCGCCATTACTCGATGCGGGCCTGACTAAAAATGATATACGGCAATTGTCAAAAGAAATGGGACTTCCTACCTGGGACCAACCCGCTTCCGGGTGTCTTGCAACCCGGATTCCCTATGGTGAGA
>JAGGYV010000097.1 GCA_021162325.1 Desulfobacteraceae bacterium
CGGACCTATAATTCGTCGGATGCCTGTTTGTTTAATTTGCCGATTTGTCTGGAACTGGCGCTAAATGAGGGCCGACGGTTTTTGGGATGGAATCCTGCCCGTAAACGATTTGGCGCTGCCACTCCCCCGGTGGCACAAATGAAAAAATTTGAGGATGTGGTGGTGGCTTTTTGTGCGCAGGTTAATGATTCGGTAGATGAGATGGTTAAAGTGATTTCATGGCTGGAAAAAACTTACCGGACGGTTCGTCCCACTCTTATTAATTCCATTGTTACTGAGGGCTGTCTGGATAAGGGAAAAGATGTGACCTGGGGCGGCGGCCTTTATGACCTGACCTCCATTCAGGTGGCGGGCCTGGCCGATACCGGAGATTCTTTTTATGCCATCAAAAAATTGGTCTTTGAAGAAAAACGGATGTCATTATCTCAACTGGCAGATATTTTGAAAAATAATTTTTCCGGCCATGAAGCCTTGCGGCAGGAATTATTCAATAAGTTTCCCCATTTCGGCAATGGTATTAGTGAAGTAGACCGCATGACACAGCTTGCCGCAGACGTCTATTCGGATGTTATTACCTCCCATAAAAATACCCGGGGCGGCAAATACGTGCCGGGTATCTATTCCATGACCTGCCATATCGGGTTTGGTCGAAACACCGGGGCGCTTCCCAACGGCCGCCTGGCCGGAATGCGCCTTTCCAATGGATTATCACCCATTGACGGCCTGGACCGGTGTGGCCCCACCGCAGTGCTTCGTTCCGCTGCGTCCCTGGATAGCCATAAATGGGCGAACTGTTGTGCCTTGAATATGAAGTTTGATAAAAAGATCGTGAGCGGCAAAGCCGGGATAAAAGCCCTGTCCGGTATTTTTCGTACCTATTTTGATCAGGGCGGCATGCAGGTCCAGGTGAATGTGCTGGATGCCGATATGCTGCGCGAGGCCCGCCGCGATCCAACCGCTCATCCCGGACTGGTGGTCCGGGTGGCCGGATATTGCGCTTATTTTAATGATCTTCAGCCGGATGTCCAGGACGAAATCATTGAGCGGACCGCTCATGGAATCGGGTGATATGGGGGGTGTCAAAGCGCCGGCTATTTTTTCCATCCAGAACTTCTGCCTGCATGACGGTCCCGGTGTCCGCAGCATTGTTTTTTTAAAAGGATGCCCGCTTCGGTGCGTATGGTGCCAGAATCCCGAATCATGGCGCACGGACCCGGAACTGGCATTCAAAGCCCATCTTTGTATTGATTGTAAAACCTGTGTTAATACGTGTCCGCAACAGGCCATGTCCGCGCCCGGTATCCGGGATACCCAAAAATGTGATGGCTGTTTTGCATGCGTTGAAAACTGTCCGTCCGAAGCCCTGGTATGTTTTGGGAAATATTATTCGATTGACCAACTGGTGGAATCACTACGCCCGGAATTCCCCTACATGAAAAATACCGGCGGTGGGGTGACGTTCTCCGGCGGTGAACCGACCCTGTTTTTGGAGTTTGTCGGTCAACTGTCAAAGCGTCTTCATGAAGAAGGAATCCATACGGCCCTTGAAACCTGCGGATATTTTGATTCGGAAAAAGAAATCGGGTTTTTATCCGATATTGACCTGGTGCTGTTTGATATTAAACTCTATGATGAAAAAGCCCATCGAAAATTTTGCGGTAAATCAAACAAGATGATTAAACAAAATCTCACCCGCCTATCTGCGTCTTCGCTTGGCGGAACCGGCCCTGTCATCTGGCCCCGGCTTCCATTGATTCCGACGGTTACCGATACAACTGAAAACCTGACCGGATGGGCGCAATTTCTTAAAAATATCGGTATTTCTTTTCTCACGCTGGTGCCGTATCACAATATGGGAGACGGCAAGCGGGAGTGGCTGAACCTGCCGCTCGCATCGGAATTTCCTGCTTTAACCGAAAAACATCTGCAGGTTTCGATTGACCTGTTGGAAAAAAATGGTATTTCATGTTTTGCGCCCGGCGAGGAAGATTGGGCGCAAACTGATTTTAAAGCAGTATCAGATCCCCGGACAGTAACCTGATCCCTGCCGCCAATAAATAGGATATATATATAACATGAAACCGTTAGTAAAAATAGCGACCGCCCAAACCCCGGACGGCAGAGCGATGGTGCTTTATCAGCGCGACCGGGATTTTACCATCCAGGTCAACGGTCTGGAGTTGATGCAAAGCCGTCAGCATGAATCCGAACTGGCGCTGGCCCGACTGGGTTGTGCGCATCTGGCGGGACATAAGGCCCCCCGCATTCTCATCGGCGGCCTGGGCTTGGGATATACCCTGCGCCAGACGCTTGACATGCTCAGCCCCAAAGCCCGAGTTGTCGTGGGTGAACTGGTGGGTGCCATCGTTGAATGGAACCAGGCGTTTTTCGGGACACTCAACGGGCAGCCCTTGGAAGACGACCGCATTGATCTCAAAACAGGCGATGTTGTTGAACTTATTTTACGTTCCAAAAGCAGATTCGATGCGATCCTGCTGGATATTGATAACGGTCCCAGTGCAATGACCGATTCAGGCAACTGGCGATTGTACGGCAGTGAAGGGATTGAGGCCTGTCGGTCCGCGCTGCGGGACAAGGGGTGCCTGGCGGTGTGGTCGGCGGAACCGAGCAAGAAATTTGAAAAGCTACTGATGAGTTGTAAGTTTCATGTCACCCGCTTCCGGGTTCCTGCCTACAAGGGGAGTAAAACCGAATCCCGTTTTGTCTTTGTCGCTTCAGAAGATAAAAAACGTTTGCCACCCGGTGGCGGTGAGCCGCGCCTGCCGAAAAAAAAAGAGTCAAAGAAACGTCCCGGCCGGTTTCGGAAGAGACGATAGTCGGGGGGGCTGGTGGATGTCTTTTTCTGATAAATAATTGGATTGTCCTGGCCTGCCCTCAAACTAAAAATTTATTTCCAATAATATATTAAATAATCAAATCTTCTAACTGGCAACTCAAAAGACTGAATGAAATTATAGTCGATACATGTTTTAAAATAATGATAAAAAGGATATAATCTGAAAAAATGACGAGTCCCCTCAAGATTTATATTCAGCTACAGGATAGAAAATGATAAAAATAGAGGAAAATTATCAGCGAATAACTGATGATAGGCGCTTGTTCGATATTCGTTTCTGGCAATCGCAAGGTGATCTTGCCATTTTCGAGGCAGTAACGGAAATGCTAAATGATTATTTTTTAATTCGAGGAAAAAATGCTGACGAGTCCAGATTTCAGAGAACTATTGAAAATTTTCGAAAAGCATAAAATTCGCTATCTCATAGTGGGCGGATACGCTGTTATGAAATATAGTGAGCCACGTTTTACGAAAGACCTTGATGTGTTTATTGCGACGGATCAAGATAATTCAGAAGGTATGTATTCGGCCTTAAAAGAATTTGGCGCGCCACTGGAAAATCTTACTTCAGAAGATTTCGCACATAAAGGATATTTTTATCAGATGGGAAGGCCCCCTTTGAGAATCGATATTATGATGTCGATTCCAGGAATCGAGTTTGATGAGGCTTGGAAAAATCGTGAAGTGGTTCAACTGGATGATTTTAAAATTCTATTCATTTCGCGCTCTGACCTTATCCGGGCAAAGAAAGCGAGTGGAAGGCCGCAAGATAAAATCGATGTTGAAAAACTCGAGGAAGCCGAACAATTGGATACACTTGACAAGAAATAGCGCGCCACTTCGCACAAAATTAAACGATTTACGTCAAAGCTACTTCTTAAAAGTCGTCTTTCACGCTTCACTTAGGCAGTCGAAGTATTGTTGGGATTCAGAGCTGCAATATTACAATTGGTATGGCTTACAAAAATTGTTAAAATTTAACATTTGATTGATAAATATTGTCATGTTATTGTCAGCGCTAAATCATAATAATCTATTCCGGTTACAATCACGGGTCCTGGGGCCGGGGCTTGAATTGTGAATTAAAACATTGAAACTTGGATGACTTTATTCATAATTCAAGCTTTGACACCCAATATATTTTTGAAACACCCAAAGTCCTGATGCTGCTGACCCTGGTAGTTTTTGTGGTAGGCATTGTCCGTTCTTTTTTCACACCCGAACGGACCCGAAAAATTCTGGCCGGAAAGCGCGAATCCGTGGGCAACGTGCTTGCCGCACTTCTTGGCATTGTGACGCCATTTTGTTCCTGTTCTGCGGTGCCGCTGTTTCTTGGATTTGTTACCACAGGCGTTCCCCTGGGCGTGACGTTTTCTTTTCTGATTTCAGCCCCTATGGTCAATGAAATCGCTCTGGTGCTTCTGTATGAACTGTTCGGCTGGCAGGTGGCAGCCATCTATCTGACCACCGGACTTTTAATCGCCATGATTGCCGGGTGGGTCATCGGCCGACTGCGCATGGAAAAGCACCTGGAAGACTGGGTCAATGAACTCCAGTCAGGTGAAGTTAATCTTGAAGATATGCGCAAAGACTGGGCGGATCGGGTACAGGACGGCTTTTTTGCAGTTATCGAAATTGTGGGAAAAGTCTGGATCTATGTGGTGCTGGGAATTGCGGTGGGTGCCGGTA
>JAGGYV010000139.1 GCA_021162325.1 Desulfobacteraceae bacterium
ATCCATGTGTTACCAGCTCCCGGCCATGATGCTGCCGGAAATGACTTTGGTGGTATCACCGTTGCTGTCTTTAATGAAAGACCAGCTGGATTTTCTAACGGCCCACCATATTCCTGCTGCCCGTTTGGATTCAACACTGGACCGGGACCAGACCAATAAAATTTTTAAGCAGGCCAAAAACAGGGAATTGAAAATCCTGATGATCTCTGTTGAGCGGTTTAAAAATGAACGATTCCGGTATCACCTGCAAAACATGCGAATTTCCCTGCTGGTGATTGACGAGGCCCACTGTATTTCCGAGTGGGGGCACAATTTTAGGCCGGAATACTTAAAACTCCCTTATTATCAGAAAGAATTCAACATTGCCCAGACACTATTGCTGACTGCCACCGCGACGCCGGATGTTATTAACGATATGTGCGAAAAGCTTGCCATCCGCCGGGAAAATGTTGTGATAACCGGATTCTACCGAAAAAATCTCTTTTTAAAAGTCACGCCGACCGCCGAAGCAGATAAAAAAACCATTCTGCTTCAAAGAATCCAAAGAGCACCCGATGCCCCCACCATCGTTTATGTAACGCTTCAAAAAACCGCTGAAACCGTTGCCGCGTTTTTATGTGAACACAATATCAATGCCCATGCCTATCATGCGGGTATGCAAAACAAAGACCGGGAAAATATCCAGAACCGGTTCATGAAAGGATCTCTCGCATGTATTGTGGCAACCATTGCTTTTGGTATGGGGATCGACAAAAAAGACATCCGAAGAATCATCCATTATGACCTGCCCAAATCCATTGAAAACTACAGCCAGGAAATCGGTCGGGCCGGACGGGACGGCGAATTATCCTTATGCCAGATCCTGGCCAACCGGGATGGGATCAATATTCTAGAAAATTTTATTTACGGCGACACCCCGGACAAACAATCCATTTATCAACTACTTCAAAAAATCAAACAAAACGACGGGTTTATCTGGGAGTTTAAATTAACACGGCTTTCAAACGAAATAAACATCCGGGCGCTGCCTTTAAAAACCTTGCTGGTTTACCTTTCCATGGAAGACCTTATTCGTCCGAAAACGACTTATTTTGATGAATATGTGTTTAAATTCCTTTCCGGGCCACAAGAAATTATTGAACAATTTGCCGATGAACGGAAACAGTTTGTTTCCGCTGTCTTTTCCCACTGCCAGACGAAAAAGATCTGGACATCGGTGGATATGAACGCAATTCTTACCACCTATGCTACGGACCGGAAACGGGTTATTGCCGCACTGGAATATTTTAATGAAAGAGGCTTTATTGAACTCCAGACCCACCAGGCGGTGGAAGTGTTTGACATCATGACCCAGGCTTTTGATATGGATACGGTAACGGAAAAAATGCATACGCTGTTTAAGCAAAAAGAATCCCACGGCATTGAAAGAATCCACCAGATGGTCACCTTTTTTGAAAGCCGTTCATGCATCAGCCGCCAGCTTGCCGGATATTTTGGGGAAACCCTGGAAAAAGAACTTTGCGGTCACTGTTCATTCTGTAAAAATGAACGCATCATTCTTGACAATACCGTTCACTTAAAACCACTTAAAAATACGAATTTTGATAAATTGACCGGCGAATTTATTCAGACAGCCGGAGAACATGCCAATGCAATCAATTTAACCAAATTCCTGTGCGGCATTTACACACCGATTTTCTCAAAATTTAAAGTAAAGGCAATGCCTGATTTCGGTGCACTGGAACAATATCCGTTTCCGGAAGTGAAAGAATGGATTAATGCAAATAAAAAAACTTTCATTGCCTAACGCTATTGCCTGGTGTAGGTAATTTGGAAAATATTATAAAATATCAATTTTTAATGCGTGGAGACATTTAATGAACGGACAAGAACAAATCAATAATATCAATTTTTCAATAGATAAGGATACTCTTTTTCGTGAAGAATCAATCACAGACCTGAAAGTCGGTTCCATCAGAAGATTGATCCCCGTGAAATCGGACGGCACCTCAGACGATGCCCGGACAGAAGTATTTATCGGCCATACCCAACTCATGTCCCCGGAAGGCCCTTTGCCCATCCAGTCTGAACTGGAAGCAAAAACCCTGGAAGAAGCCATCGACGTGTTCCCTGCAACCATGAAACAGGCGTTGCAGGAGATGATTGAAAAAATGCAGGAAATGCAGCGGCAACAACAAACACAGCAGAAAGATGAGTCGAGGATAATCGTCCCGGGAAGATAATTCACTTTCCTGGCGACCGGATTCGCCCTTTTGCAGCGTTATTCCGGGATCGCAGTAGGCCGAGCTACGGCTTCACCCGGAAAGCCTTGCAAACGGACGAATCAAATCCGCCAGGAAAAGCGAATTTATAAATTTTTTACCACCTCGTTCCCACGGTCCTCCGTGGGAATGCATACCCATGTGCCGGATATCAACGATACAGTCCCGGATCACAACGTTTCTCAAAATCTTGAAACTACTGATCCTTATGGATTCCCACGGCCCTTGGAAATCAGAAAAACCAGAAAAAATAATCACTGAGAGCACTGAAGAAAAATGGAAATAACATCTTTTTCTCTGTGTCCTCTGTGCTCTCTGTGGTAAAAAAAGGATTTCTTCTGATTGGACAATCCAATTATCAACGCAGCCGCCCACTGGGGCCTCGATGTTCGAGCCATCCGACAGGACATTGACATCTGCGGCAGCCCCCAACGGTGCGAATCCCGGGTTGTCATTGAATGTACTGATGATAATCTGTATGTGGTTGAAAGCCTGGCTGAAAAAGAAGTTGGCCATAAACGCAAAATTATTTCCAGCCTGAACTGTCTCGCCAAACGCGGCCTTAAAGGGATCAATCCGTATCTCTCTGCTAAAAGCACCGGCTATATCGTAAAAAATGATAAAAAATTCTGGCAAATCTCCCGGTTTGTCCATGGTGTATCCCTAAAACGGCCAGGTTATGTGTTTGACCAGTGGCGAGGCAATGTCCTGGCGGATTTCTTAATTGATTTGCGCCGAAAATCTGAAAACATACCCGGCCTTAAAGAAAAACCGCCTTTTTCCATCATCGCTTATATCAATACGCTCTATGAGCAGATCAAAATATACGCGCCGGAGTTGCAAAATAAAATTCAACCGGTTATCGATTTTCTCCAAAATAACTTTATAAAGGCGCACGATCGACTCCCAACCGCCTTTTGCCATGGCGATTTTCATGCGTTAAATATCATTTGGTCTCAAGACACCATCCATGCCGTGATTGACTGGGAATTTTCAGGGATCAAGCCGGAGATTTACGATATCGCCAACATGATCGGCTGTATTGGGATTGAAAACCCGGAAGCCCTGGCCGGGCCTCTGGTCATTGATTTTATCCACCAGATTAAAAACACCGCCATGATTGCCGATCTTAGCTGGACGATTCTGATTGAATTTATTATCGCCCTTCGGTTTGCCTGGCTGTCTGAATGGCTTCGGCATAAAGACAAAGAAATGATTGAACTGGAAATGGTTTATATGAAACTGCTCATTGACAATACGGACGATTTGAAACAAATATGGAAATTATAATTATTAATTCTCCATCACCCTTTGACATAAAAATAAAAATAGTTAATACTGAAAAAATTAATTACCCGGTTTCCATATAAAAAAGATCGACATTGCCACCTTCTGTCCATACTTTAAATAATCCGCACCCGGCCGGCGATTATTAAACAAAAGGCATTATGCAGATTAAAAAGAGATATTTTATTCTTCCGGTTCTGGTGGTTTTATTCGGATTTACCTATTATTCTGTTTATAAAGAGGTAAAGGATAAAACCATTACGGAATTTAATGCCCAGCAAATGCTCCTGGCAAAACAGGCCGCAAAAATTATCGAAAAACATTTTGCCCATTATTTCCATGACCTGGCCTACCTTTCCAAAACCGATGATATTGCCGCTTTAAATAAAAACGGCAAAAAATTAATGGATTTGTTTTATAATAATTCGCTTGATGAGATCCGCGCCATCACCCGTGTCAGCAAAAACGGGCGCATCGTCTATACGGCCCCTTTTAATCAAAAGGCGATTGGCGCAGACATATCTTACCAAAAACACAATCGGTTGATCATGGACACCCATCAACCGGTAGTGAGTGACGTTTTTGCGGCTGTTCAAGGCTATCAGGCGGTTGCCTGTCTGGTGCCTGTATTTACCAATGGTGAATACCAGGGTGCCCTCACCCTCCTGGTCCCATTTGACGCCCTGGCAAAAGAATTTCTGGAAAACATTAAAATTGGTAAAGGGGGGTATGCATGGGTAATCAGTCAAAAAGGAAGGGTATTATACTGTCCGGTTCCGGGCCATGCCGGGAAATCGATCATTGACTTACATGGTAAATCTGCTTCGTTCGTTTCAATGGTCAAAAAAATGTTAAGCCAAAAAACCGGGACAGCAACATATACTGACAATAAAATAACCAAGCATGCGGCATATTATCCGCTTCAACTGGGGGACACATTCTGGGCGATTGCTGTTACAACGCCTGAAAAAGAAGTCCTTGCCACAATGACCGGATTTAAAAACAGATTCTTGATGATCGTGATTCTTTTAACCCTCGTCGTATCTGTTTATTCCTATTATATTATGAGGGCGTCAACAATTGTAAAAGAGGAAATAAAGCGTAAACAAACCGAAGAAAAATTACGGATAAGTAAAGAAAAAATTGCAAGATTGCAAAAAATGGAATCCATCGGCCTGATGGCCGGGGGTATTGCTCATGATTTGAATAACATTTTATCAGGCATTGTGAGCTACCCGGACCTTATTTTAATGGAACTGCCGGATGACAGCCCGCTTCGTAAACATATCACGGCCATCCAGAAATCCGGATTACGAGCGGCTGATATTGTCTCGGATTTACTAACAGTGGCCAGGGGCATCGCTGTCAATAAAAAGACCCTGTCCGTCAATACGATGGTGGCGGAATATTTAGCTTCTCCTGAACACCACAAACTGGAGAAGATGTATCCCGATATCAACTTTAAGGTTCAACTGGATTCCGACCTGTTCAACGTTGATGCGTCCCCCTCGCACATGGAAAAAACCTTGATGAATTTAGTGATCAATGCTTCCCAGGCGATTGTGGGTGTCGGCAATGTCAGCATAGCAGTATCCAACCGGTACCTGGAGGGGCCGCTAAAATTATATGCTGATATACGTAAAGGCAATTACGTCCTTCTGGCAATATCCGATGATGGCGCCGGAATATCACCGAAAAATATTGAAAGAATTTTTGAACCATTTTATACCAAAAAAATAATGGGCAGAACCGGAACCGGACTGGGACTCACCGTCGTCTGGAATACCATGCTGGACCATAATGGCTATATTAACGTAAAAAGCGGCAATGGCGGAACCACCTTTGAACTGTATTTTCCGGCCACGGACAAAGAATTAACCGTTAATGAAAAAGATATCTCCATTAAAGATCTTTGTGGGAATGGCGAAAAAATTCTGGTGGTTGATGACGAAAAAATCCAGAGAGAAATTGCCTGTGCATTGCTCGCCCAACTAAATTATACTGCCGAATCTGTTTCAAACGGTGAAGCAGCCATTAAACGTATCAAAAACAATGCCTTTGACTTAATTGTACTTGACATGATTATGCCAAATGGCATGAACGGCCTTGAGACATATAAAAAAATCATTACCATTCACCCGGGCCAGAAGGCAATTATTGCCAGCGGATATGCGGAGACCGATGACATTAAAACCGCTCAACAGTTAGGGGCAGGAGAATATATTAAAAAGCCCTATACCATCGAAAAAATAGGGCTGGCCATTAAAAAAGCGTTAGGCCAATAAAATGATCCGCCCCATCACCCACCTGATACTCCACTTTATCGTTCCCGGCATTGCCGCCAGATGGGGATTTAAAGAACAATGGAAAAAAGCCTGGGCCATCATGCTGGCGACCATGATTGTCGATTTAGACCATCTCCTGGCATCACCAATATTTGATCCCAACCGTTGCAGTATCGGCTTTCATCCGCTGCACAGCTATCCGGCCATATTATGTTATCTGGCAATGGCACTGATTCCGAAATCCCGAATTATCGGTGTCGGCCTGCTCATCCATATGGCATTAGACGGCATTGACTGTCTCTGGATGACTTATATATGAAACTATCACAATCAAACATCATTGTTTTCAGGATATCACTGGCGGCCGCTGTATCCGGAATCCTGATTCTTGCCACCACCCCCTTACCATATCCGGTGATCTCCGGTATCAACGACAAGCTGAATCATATTTTTGCTTTTTTTATTTTATCCCTGCTGGCGAATTTTTCATTTCCTGAAAAAAAATTCTTTGTTGCCATATTTCTCCCGTTATTGGGCTATGGTTTGACCATTGAAATAATACAGCACGTTCTCCCCTA
>JAGGYV010000343.1 GCA_021162325.1 Desulfobacteraceae bacterium
GACGAAAACCCCTGAATCTTAGTTGTCATTACGCGAAGTGAGGAACGAGCGCCGAAGTAATCCCTTGTTTTTAATGAGATTGCTTCGATCGTACCTCTCTCGCAATGACAGAATATTCATAATTGAGAGACTTTCCGTTCAGGGACTAATTAATAATATATGCATTGCCATCTATAAACTGAAACGTAACTCTCCATTTTCCACTTACCGTAATTGAGCAAATCTTTTTTCTATCGCCTTCCACCTTCCACCTTCTACCTTCAGCCTTCAGCCTTCAGCCTTCAGCCTTATACCTATTTACCTCTTTTCCTTCTTCCTCTTCCCCTTCCCCTTCCTCTTCTTTTCCCATGATATTGTCAAAAAATCGTCGGGGCTTTTTCAGCTCTTTGAGTTGCTGCTTGATTTTTATGATTTGATCCGGTTTTTTTTCAAGAGCCAGGGATGTATTGAGATGGAATTTAGCGTTTTGAAGGTGTTTGGTTTTTACATAATACTGTCCCAGATAATAATGGGCACTGGCTAACCGGTTCAGCTTGCCTTCGCTTTCTCCCAGAAAAGCATAAGCCGCCACATTATCGGGCGCGTCTTCTATGATTGAGAAAAATGTTTCAGACGCCTGATTGTAAAGACCAAGCGCCATTTGGGAACGTCCGGTATATATCCGGCTGATTTCGATGCCTAAGGCTGATTTTGATACTTTTTCAAATGTTTTAAGCGCTTTTAGATATTTTCCGGTCATAAAATAGGCGATTCCGAGATCGATTGCGATATCGGGATCATTCGGATTTTTTTGAGACGCAATGATTAAGTGGTCCACCGCGTCTTTCGGGTTTCCCTTTCGATTAAGGGTAATACCGTATCCATATTGCGCCATGGAATTATCCGGATCGTCTTCAATCCGGCCTTTGAAAAGGCGCAAGGCGGTATCCATGTCCCCATAAAGTGCCATTATTCGGGTGTGCGCCCGTTCAAATGCAGGCTTTTTTTTAGTTGGCGGGGCTTCTCTGTTTTCCAGCAGATTATCAAGGTACATAATCCGTTCATCAGTGGCTGGATGGGTTTTAAGGTACGTGGGGATTCCCTCCGCTTCGAACCAGTCCACCGACCGGATTTTTTTCAGTATGGATAGAAGGCCATGTAAATTATATCCGGCTTTTTGAAGATACGTTCGTCCGATCTGGTCTGCCTGCATTTCATTTTCCCGACTGTAGGCCAGGGAGATGGACTGACCCGCCGCCATTGACCCGATGGTCAGCGCGCTGCCCATGGTGCCCGCTCCACCCAGGCCGATAAGAATTCCGGCAATGACGCCGGCCATGGTTGCCATATTCGTTTTTTTGGATCTTTTTATCATTTCCGAAATATGTCGGCACGAGACATGGGCAATCTCATGGCAAAGCAGCGCAGCCAATTCATCTTCGCTTTCCAGTGCGCAAAATAGACCGGAAAATATGAAGATATTGCCCCCTGGGCCGGCAAACGCATTGTATGCATCCTGGCGCACCGCATAAAATTTATAGACAAGCGGCTGGGGGGGCATTGCGGATATGATTTTCTGCCCAACCGTGTTAATATAATTTTTAATTACAGGATCTTTGATTACATCATACGCCTCAAAAACAGCTTCGAGAAATTCAACAGACAGCTCTTCTTCTTCTTTGATTGTTAATGAAGACGCTGTCTCAGGCGTTATCATGCTGCAGAAGAAAATAATGGCGGCGGTCATTGCGGCAATAAATTTTTTCAATTTACACATAGAGGTATTCAATGTATGAGTTAATGTTGATGGCTTCGTAAAAAGTCCAAATTTTTTGTTGCGCTGCATCCTTCGCTTCTTCATAGTATACTAAGTACGAATCATCACTCAGGATTTGCGCGCCTCGCCAATTTTAAGATTTGGTGGAACTTTTTTCTTTGCCATCGGAATCTGACTTTTTACGAGTTTGTCAATGTTGAACATAACAATATATTATGACACAGTGTTATCCACTTTTCAAATATGGATTTTTATGATAAGGCTTTAAAGTATTATGGCACATACAATTTGTATCGCAAATCAAAAAGGCGGGGTCGGTAAAACAACCACTGCCGTAAATCTGGCGGCAGCATTATCTGTTGCAAAGAAAAAAACCCTTCTGGTGGATTGTGATCCCCAGGGAAATGCCACAACCGGGTTAGGCATTGAAAAAAGGACTATTGATAAATCCTTGTATCACGGCCTGATTGGTCAGGTGGATGCAGCGAGTATTATACGTGAAACCGGTATCAGGAAATTGTCGGTGATTCCGTCCAAAACCGAGTTGATCGGGTTTGAAATTGAAATGATGGCAGATGATGCCCGGGATAAGGTGCTGAGCCGCCTTTTGTCCCAGTGCGCAAACGATTATGATTATATCATTATTGATTGTCCGCCGTCTTTGAATCTGTTGACATTAAATGCGATGGCAGCGTCAAACGCGGTTTTAATTACCCTGCAGTGTGAGTTCTATGCCCTGGAGGGGCTCGGCCAGTTGATGCAGACGATAAAGCGCATTAAAAAAGGCTTGAACCCGGGATTAAACATCGAGGGAATTTTGCTGACCATGTTCGATTCTAGGACAAACCTTTCAAAGCAGGTGGCGGAAAATGCGGTCAAGTATTTTAAGAATCTGGTGTTTAAGACCCGTATTCCAAGAACTGTTCGGTTGGGAGAAGCGCCGAGTTACGGTAAGCCGATTATCTTCTATGATCCATCGTCAAACAGTTCAAAAAGTTATCTGTCTTTGGCAAAAGAAGTGCTCAACGGCCGTCGGCGTAAGGACAGGATTGTTATTTTGTAACTATTTAAAATTCAGGTAAGGGTTTGTGAATGGTGGCTGGAAAATCAAAATCCAAAGGTAGTGGGGCGACACAGAAAAAACGAAAAAAAACCGGTCTTGGTAAAGGCCTGGATGCTCTTTTTCCGGGCATCAGCGTTCGTCCGGAGGAAGATTTCGTCGGCAATAATATGCTGGAGTGCGATGTGGATAAAATTGTCCCGAATCCGTATCAGCCGCGCCGCGCCTTTCCTGAAAATGAAATGGTGGAACTGGCCGATTCTGTTAAGGTTCAGGGAATTCTTCAGCCGCTGCTGGTCCGGGAGTCTTCATCCGATGGATATGAACTGATTGCCGGCGAACGCCGCCTGCGTGCGGCAAAGATGGCCGGCTTATTTAAGGTGCCGATTATTATAAAAAATATCGGTGATGCCGAGCTTTTGGAACTTTCCATTGTTGAAAATATTCAGCGTCAGAACTTAAATCCCATGGAAGAAGCGGAAGCCTATTTAAGGCTGCTGACGGATTTTAAAATGACCCAGGAGAAAGTTGCCCGGCAGGTGGGGAAAAGCCGGTCTGCGGTGGCCAATTTTTTAAGGCTCAACCAGCTTCCCAATGATATCAAATCCTCTATCAAAGACGGCCTGATCAGCATGGGGCATGCAAGGGCGCTGCTGGGGGCCGAAACATCCGCGCTTCAGCGCCAGGCTTGGAAAATAGTCATACTCCGGGGGTTGTCGGTTCGCGCAACAGAAGCCCTGATCCAGCGGTTAAATTCGGAAAAACAGAATGCCAAAAAACCGCCAACGCGGCCGGAAGATATCTATTTTTCAACCATTGAAGAGGATCTGGCCCGGCATTTCGGCACCAAGGTGATGATTAAACGGCGAGGTCAAAAAGGCAAAGTTGAAATTGAATTTTACGGCAACGATGATCTTGACCGGTTGTTGACCATGTTTAAATCTGACTAACGATGTCTGTTCATATTATTGTTGATGGGTATAATGTGATTCGTCAATCCCCAGACATGGGGCTATTGGATCGACAGGCGTTGCAGCTGGGCCGTGAAGCCCTTGTTGATAAACTTGCAGCTTACAAACGCTTAAAAGGCTATAAGATAACAGTGGTGTTTGACGGTGCTGGAGAAGCGGGTTTATTTGAAAGCCAAGACCGTGAAAAAGGCATTTTGATAAAATTTTCACGGCATGGGGAAACGGCTGATGCAGTGATTAAGCGCATGGCTGCCTTGGAGAAACAAAAAGCCCTTGTTGTGAGTTCCGATCGGGAGGTAATTGATTTTTCCGCATCCCAGGGAGCGTCCACAATCGGTGCTGTTGAGTTTGAAGATAAAATGGAAATGGCCGCATTTATGGATTTAAAGGGAATTGATCCGGAATCGGGCGTCGATGACGGGTGGGGTTTCACGACCCAAAAAAAAGGCCCGTCAAAACGATTGCCAAAAAAAAAGCGGTTGAATAAGAAACGGTTGAAAAAATTATAATGATGGCTTCGTAAAAAACTCAATGTCTATCTCAGCTTTGGGTTGCGCTGCATCCTTCGTCGCTCAACGACCATTCGTACACCTCGCTCCTCAGGATTTGCACGCCTTGCCAAGTATAAGAGTGGTGAGCCTTTTTTTTTGCCATCAGATTTTGACTTTTAATGAAAATGCTATAACTTAATTAATAACTATGATAAAATTTTGTATTATTGACGGACAGGGCGGGGGTATTGGCGCCACTATCATTAAAAAACTCAGGGCGAAGTTTGGTGAGTCGTTAGATATCATTGCCCTGGGAACAAACGCCATTGCGACATCACAAATGCTGAAGGCAAAAGCCAATCGCGGGGCATCGGGTGAAAA
>JAGGYV010000242.1 GCA_021162325.1 Desulfobacteraceae bacterium
CTGGAATTTTTTTCGTCTTCAAGGCGCTTTGCCGAGAGCATAGCTGGCTATTTGACCGACAAAGCAACACAGAAGACGGGAAAAATAATAAGCCAAAACGTCGAGTTATTTATTCCCGAGCCCTTAGTTCAAAATCTTGTCAAATATTCCAAATGCCGTTTTTACCGCAACATTGTCTTCCGGCAATTCAATGGTGGGTTTTCCGTCTGAATCATAATCATACAGCACATCGTCTTCCGGCACAATACCGGCAAATTCTATACCGCTTTCCTCAATCATCTTCATCATCTCATCCGAAACGGAATTTTTTACCTGGTTAAGTATCAGATAACTTTTCTTTACCCCGATATGTAAATCCGCAGCCAGTTTATCAATACGAAATGCTGCATGAAGTCCCCGTCGGGAAGCATCGGCAACAATAATCAAAACATCCACATTTCTTGTGGTCAGCCGGCTGATATGTTCCATTCCCGCTTCATTATCCATCACAATATAGGGATAATTATCGGAAAGTCGTTCCAGGCAGTTCAGCAGAATCGTGTTTGCTGCACAGTAACAGCCGGTTCCTTCCGGCTGCCCCATAACAATCAAGTCATAGTCTCCGGTTTCTATCACCGCTTCTTCCAGCCGCATGGAAATAAAAATATCCTTTGTCATGCCGCTTGGCACAACCCCCTTTTTCATGTCCTCCCGGGCATTTCCGAGGGTATCCGTAACTTCCAGACCCAGGACTTCATTTAAATTATAATTTGAATCCGCATCCACAGCCAGGATGGGAGATTTTCCGTTTTTGATCATATGTTTTATCAGCATGCCGGCGATCGTTGTTTTTCCGACACCGCCTTTTCCTGCCAATGCGATTGTATAAGCCATTATTTTTTCACTCCTTATGGTAACAAGATCATTTTTAAAATCTCAAAATTTTTAACAAAACAGAAATTAAGACACATCCACATAACAGTCAAGCCTCTTTTAATATAAGCATCTCAAACAATAATTATTTTTTTCTTTTTCGCTGTTCCCATGCCGTATTGCAGAAATTATTTTTTTATGGAATATATTAAATAATTCATTCCTCTAATCATTCTAATAATTAAAGGGGGTACTGAAATGTCAAAATCCCACAGCGATATTTTAAATAACCCACTGACACTTCCCTGCGGTGCACAGATCAAAAACCGGTTATGCAAGTCGGCCATGAGCGAGAACCTGGCCAGCGTTGCTCATTCACCGACGCCCCGCCTCTCAAACCTCTATGATAGATGGTCAAGCGGCGGTATCGGGTTGTGCATTACCGGAAATATCATGATAGACTCAAATGCCCTGGGTGAACCCAGAAATGTCGTCATCGAAAACGAAAGCATCATGGATGAGCTCAGATCATGGGCGGCTTCCGGAACTCAAAATAACACGCACCTCTGGATCCAGCTCAATCATCCCGGTAAACAAAGCCCCAACACACTGTCTAAAGAACCGGTTGCCCCTTCCGCGATTCCATTTTCCGGGGCCCTGCAAAAATTTTTCAACCCACCCAGAAAACTGGATGAGAGTGAAATTAAAGACCTGGTCCAACGATTTGCCAAGGCAGCGGGGATTGTCAAAAAAGTCGGTTTTACAGGTGTTCAGATTCATGGGGCCCATGGGTATCTGGTCAGCCAGTTTTTGTCTCCCAACCACAATCAGCGAGCCGATAACTGGGGCGGGTCTGCTGAAAACCGCATGCGGTTTTTACTGGAAATCTACCGGGCCATCCGGAAAACCGTAGGGACAAAATTTCCAGTGGGTGTAAAATTAAATTCATCCGACTTTATGCACGGCGGATTTACCGAAGACGAATCCATTGCCGTGGCAGTAGCCCTGGCTGATGAAGGAATTGACCTGATTGAAATTTCCGGCGGCACCTATGAACGGCCAGCCATGACCGGAAGAACCGGCAAAGGAAAAGCGCATGACGCAGAGGCGTATTTTCTCTCATACGCCACCAAAATCCGCAGCCACGTTCAAACACCCCTGATGATCACGGGCGGGTTTCGAACATCCGGCGGCATGGCCCAGGCTGTGACGGAAAATCATATTGACCTGGTGGGCCTGGCTCGCCCCATGGCCATTGACCCGGAACTGCCAAACAAAATATTTTCCGGTGACCATTATTCCAGCACCGTGAAACCGTTGACCACCGGCATAAAATTAATTGATAAAATGGCGCTTCTGGAAGTCACCTGGTATGAGCAGCAGCTGGCATACATTGCAAAAGAGAAAAATCCAAAGCCTGATCAGAGCATCTGGTTTTCACTGGCAAAAACCATGATAGAAAACGGTTTTCAGGTGTTTCAGAAACGAAGGGCATAAAAATTTGCACAGGTTCTTGACGGCAATAACAACCTCATGATTGTCAGTCACCTGCCGTTTCTCGAACATCTGACCGCCTACCTGACCACCGGGAATCCGGGCTATAATAAATTTAAAACGAACAAACACTCAATCTTTTCAAAATTTATTGATCCGGCTTTTAAAAGCTGGTATATATTTTTATTTGTGCAAATAAATATTTCTACTTCTATAAATTAAAAATGACCTATCGACTCATCTTTTTTTAGATGATAAAAATGTCTGACTATATATAAGGAAACGGTATGAAACAGGAGGGGTTACAAAAAAAACAGGAAGTTGCTGTTGATATAGATTTACTATCCGCGCTGCTGGCCCGCATGCAAAAAGACAGCGGGGAAATTCCCTGGAGCGAAGGAGGCAAAACCGATCCATGGGATCATATTGAAGCCGCCATGGGTCTTTGCATCGGCGGTTATATTAATGAATCCCGCCGGGCTTATGAATGGCTGGCCGACATTCAACTGGCAGACGGAAGCTGGTATGCCGCCTATATAAATGGAAAGCCGCTTGACAAAACACGGGACACAAACATTTCCACCTATATTGCCGTGGGCGTATACCATTACTACCTGATAACCAAAGATATTGATTTCTTAAATCGAATGTGGGGCCCCATCTGCGCGGCCATGGAGTTTGCCATCAGCCTCCAGGCACCCACCGGAGAAATCTATTGGGCCAAAAGCCCTAAAATGGAAATCGATCACATGGCCCTGCTGACCGGGTCCAGCTCCATTTATATGAGCCTGAAATGCGCTCTGGCCATTGCAAAAATCCTTGATGAAAAAAAACCAGCGTGGGAAATCGCCAAAGAGAAACTGGGTCATGCGTTGTGTGACGGCTTACACCTGTTTAACATTACGAAATCCAGATATTCAATGGACTGGTTTTATCCGGTACTTTCAGGCGCTGTCACCGGCGAAGAAGCCCGCAAACGAATCGACCAGCACTGGAAAAAATTTTCGGTCGAAGGCATGGGGATACGCTGCGTGTCCGATCGCCCATGGGTAACCATCGCCGAGACATCCGAACTGGTAATTGCCCTTGCGGCCATGGGAAATTTCGAACTTGCTGAAATCGTTTTCAACTGGATCAGCGAGCGTACATTTGATGACGGATCTTACTGGTGCGGGTTCACGTTTCCAGATATGGTCATCTGGCCCGAGGACAAAATCACCTGGACCAACGGGGTTGTCATTATGGCCGCAGATGCGCTCTACAAATTATCCCCTGCATGCAATTTATTCAGCCATGAATTCTGACGGCTTCGTAAAAAGTCCAAATTCTGTGTTGCGCTGCATTCTTCGTTTCTTCAAAGTACGCTAAGTACGAATCATCACTCAGAATTTGCGCGCCTTGCCAATTGTATATATTGGTGAACTTTTATACTTTGCCGTCGAAATCTGACTTTTTACGAGACTATCAATTCTGGGCAACATCAAAACGCGCGTAACCCGGATTTCAAATTAACCCAGACAAGGTAACTTTTTTTGCGTAGAGATCATCGTCCGTATTACATAAAAAAATTCCACTTAAAATTCCAGGAACTATATGCCAGGTATTTTATAAAGTCACAATTTGATTCCCTTGGCGACGGCTTCACGTTCTTAAACCCTTGGAATATTGAAATTTTCGGCGCCCCCATTAAACTCGGCAGACATGCGAATATTATTACCACGTCGGATCACAAGGTGCGATTTACGGTCTGGGCCAAACAAAAAGACAAGGGAGCAATCACGATAGGTGATTATTGCCTGATTTGCCCGGGCGTCCGCATCAGTTCTGCGGAAAAAATTATCATTTCAGACAACTGCATGATTGCCAGCAGTGCGTATATTACCGACACCGACTGGCACGGCATATACAACCGGGTTCATTCCCTTGGCAATCCTGCGGCCGTCCACATCGGTGAAAATACATGGATCGGAGACAGCGCCATCATCTGCAAAGGGGTGCATATCGGAGAAAACAGCATTATCGGTGCCGGGTCTGTGGTCATTCAATCGATCCCGCCCAATGTCATTGCCGCAGGAAATCCGGCCCGAATTGTCAAAGCGCTTGACCCGGAAATCCCATTTGTAAAACGCGCTGAATGGTTTGCCGACCCGGCCATGCTTGCCAATGATATTGATCAGCTGGACAAAGACAACTTAAAAGGAAATACATTGCCACACTGGGTGCGGACCTTGTTATTTCCAAAAAATACCGATTAATTTTAAAGTGCTACCCAATTTTTAAAAATCACTTTCTTGCAAACCCTTTTCTGCTTGTCTATAATTTGCCTTCAGTCACCCATGCTAAAAAAAGGAATCCACCCTTATGACAACAATCAACGATATTATTCTGATATATTTTGAAGACCACCCCTTTTCCTATGCCCGGGTGGAAGCCATTGGCCCGGACGCAAAAAAAGACTGGTTTCATATTAAACTCCTGTTGCTCCAGGTGCCATTGGAAACCGTCACCTGGATTTTAAAGGATACGTATATAAATGGAGACGAATTCATCATGGGCGGGAAACGAATGCGGTTTGAAAAAATCGTGGCCCCGGATGAAGATGAAGAAGAGGACGATGATTTTGTTGATGAAAATCTTTTAAAAACCATTGAACCGGATACATCAGAGAAAAAAAAAAGCGGCAATAAAGTGGTTTCCCTAACAGACAGAAGGCCAAAAAAATAAGATGATAGTTCAACAAGCAGAACCATCACAATAAATCCGCCAATGTCTTCTAAAATCGTCATATCCGCCTCCCGGCGCACCGACATTCCCGCATTTTACATGGACTGGTTTATGGATCGGATTGATAAAGGTTTTTTTGAAACCGTCAATCCGTATAATCAGAAAAAAACCATTGTCCCTGCCACGGCGGACCATGTGCATACCATTGTTTTCTGGTCCAAGGATTTTGCCCGGTTTATTAACGGCGGAATTGGGGAACAGCTCAGAAAAAAAGGGTTTCACCTGTTTTTTAACTTTACTGTAAATTCGGAAGATAAGATTTTAGAGGCCAATGTTCCATCTCTTGACCGGCGTCTGATCCAGGCGGCATTTCTGTGTGAAACATTCGGACCGGAAACCGTGTCCTGGCGATTTGACCCCATCTGTTTTTATACGTTGCCGGATGGTTCTGAAAAAAATAATCTCACAGATTTCAGTAAAATCGCTGATGCGTTGGTTTCTTTGGGCATACAAAGATGCATCACCAGTTTTATGGACCATTATTCAAAAATCGACAGACGGTCCAGGCCGTATGCAAAATTTGAATTCCATGACCCGGCCATGGACAAAAAAATAGAAATTTTAAAAAAAATGGAATCCATTCTTGCGCCAAAAAATATGAAACTGTATACCTGCTGTGAAAAAGAGGTGCTTTCGGCAATGCCGGAAGAAACAAATATACAAAACAGTTCTTGTATTCCCAACCGGCTCCTGAAGGATCTGTTCGGCGGCAAACTGTCACTCAAAAAAGATACCGGCCAGCGGATTAAACAGGGATGCGGGTGCATGGTCTCAACAGATATCGGATTGTATAAACAGCATCCATGCTATCATAACTGCCTGTTCTGTTATGCGAATCCGAAAGACAAAAAATGAACATCGGAAATTTAAAACTCAACAATATCACCGTACTGGCCCCGCTGGCCGGAATTACCAACCTCCCCTTTCGGCTGATTGTCAAAGAAGCCGGCTGCGGGCTGGTCTGTACGGAAATGATCAGTTCCAACGCCTTATCCTACGGCTCACAAAAAACCATCGACATGATGCACACCTGTGCTGTTGAAAAACCGGTATCCGTCCAGATCTTCGGTGCGGACCCCGCAATCGTAGCCTATGCAGCAAAAATGGCAGAAGATGCCGGTGCGGATATTTTAGATATCAATTTCGGGTGTTCGGTTAAAAAGATTTTAAAAAGCGGGGCGGGTGCCGCCCTGATGAAAGATCCGGAAAAAACAAAAGCGATTTTAAACAAAACCCGTGCCGCAATAAACATTCCCCTGACCATTAAAATCAGAAGCGGCTGGGATTCTTCAGGCAATGACGCGTTTCAGATTTCCCAAATAGCCGAAGATTGCGGTGTGGATGCCATTACCTTTCATCCAAGAACCGCCACCCAGGGATTTACCGGAAGATCTGACTGGTCCTTGATTGCCAGACTAAAAGAGCAGGTATCTATTCCGGTCATCGGCAATGGGGATATATCAGAACCACAAGATGCCATTGACATGCTGGACCAGACCGGGTGCGATGCAGCCATGGTCGGCCGCGCGGCCATCGGCAATCCCTGGATTTTTTCCCAGATAATTTCACTTATAGAAAACGGACGATTCCCAACAGTGCCGCTTGAAAAACGCTTTAGCACCATGAAAAAATACGTGGCCGCATCCGTGGAATATATCGGCGAGCTCCATGCCTGCCGAATGATGCGCAGTCGGCTGAGCTGGTTTGTCAAAGGGCTTCCCAACAGCAGCCGATTTAGGGAATCAATAACAAAAATCAGAACCCTTGAAAAAGCTGACGCGTTGATTGATGACTATTTGGATTTTTTAATGAAACAATCTCAAGAGGACAGGCAGGTCTGAATTATCACCTGATGCAAATTTCATGTTTGGCTATTTAACCGACGAGCAACGCAGCCAGACGGGATGGATCGGCGCATCAAAATGTGAAGTTATTTTTGAGCGAGCCCTTAGTTATAGCGGCCCTGTTCCTTTTTCCGATGTGTTTCGGGCGATTTCTTCAAGTTGTTTAATTAAATTGTCAGAATCCAAAATTTTTATCTTTGCGGCAACCTTTTCCCCATTTTTTTTTAGGATATGATACCGGAGCTCTTCGGTTTGCAGATCATTCTGGGGCTGTTCCTCACGAATTCCGGACGCCTTACTTATCTTTCTTTTTTGGCCCAGATTTTTGAGTTTTCAGCCCAAAATTAATTTCAGTTTTGCAATAAAAGAATCCGTTTCTAAAGACCGACCGGTTCGTTCGCTGTTTTATAAACAATAAATGAGGCCATCACCTTATCCCAGATTTTACAGTATAGAAAATCCCAACTCAGCTGTTACCTTCCGGCTGGATTTATTGGCTTAGCTTGGAACTGGCAATACGGTTGAGGCTTACGCCGGATTCAGCGGCGGCAACAGCAAGTTTTCGATGAACATCCGGTGGCAGGCGGACCATAAATTTGCCACTATAAGATTTGCAGGAAAGGGGTTCCGGAGTTGCCTCCCCGGATGCATCCATGTCTTTTACAACGTCGGCGACTAATTTTCGGATACCTTTTAGAGCAGTCTCCGGTGTCTGAGCCAGCCAGCTTAAGCTCGGAAACTCCACACATAAACCAACATATTCATTATCATCTTCAGACCAGGTAACCCGGTATGTATATCGATCATTTTTTAGCGCCATGGCCGACCTCCAACTTTTCAAGAGCCAAAAGCACCTGTTTTACCTGGTATGCCCTGGCTTTTCCTTTATGATTTTGGATATTAATTCGTGGATCACCCCGCCAGGGTGTCCTGTAAATACAATGACTACTTGCACTTATGCGGGGTTTCCCAAAGAGTTTTTTACAAATTTTGCATAAATCATCAAATTTGATATTTTTTGGATTTCGTTGTATTTGTTCCAAAATATCATCGATTTTTGCCATGACTACATAGTATCAATATTGATATCATTGTCAAGTTGAAATTGTATTATTCAATATGGTTATTGCAGGCGAAGAGGGTAAGGGCGTTCCACATATCACTTTTTAAAAAAATCTTATAAGCGAATGACTGTGAAACTCTGAGCGGGTTACTTTTCCACGGAGTTTCGGGCGATTTCTTCAAGTTGTTTAATTAAATTGTCAGAATCCAAGATTTTTATCTTTGCGACAACCTTTTCCCCATTTTTTTTTAGAATATGATACCGGAGCTCTTCGGTTTGCAAATCATTCTGGGGCTGTTCCTGATGTTGGGTCAGCTTTGATTTAATCGGTCGGGGACGTAATTTGGACCGGGCGATTCGGTTGATAATATCCGATGAAATCTTATTCATGATTAACCGGCGTTTTCCCTCAACAGAATACGCATTGATTGGGTCTTCAGTCGCTTCCGCAATATTGCCATTTGCCGCGTCATGCTGCTTTTTCAACCGCTTGGCGTATGCGTTCAGCACATTATGAATTTGATGCGTCGGTATATGCATAAGCTGAATAATACATTGTTATAAATTTTTTGTGACTGTCAAAAGCAATTTCCGGAAGATTTTCATATTTAAACCAGCGTGCGTCATCTGCATCGTCACCGGCATAAAGCGTCCCGCTGTATGACCGGATAAGAAAACCAGTCAGCAACACGGTATCATAGCTGGCGCTGTGATTGCTTGTGACGCCCAACAGCATATCAATTTTTCCGGCAAGGCCGGTTTCTTCAGCCAGTTCCCTTAATCCGGCTTCTTCCGGTGTCTCCTGCAATTCCATAAACCCACCGGGAAGACACCACCAGCCTTTTTTGGGATCAACACTGCGTTTAACCAGCAGCAACCGTTCATGGTCATCAATCGTGACCAGGCAGGTTGCCGGAACCGGATTTTCATAAATGGCCAAATTACAATTATGGCAAAATAAACGCATCCGGCCTTCATGCTCTTTTTCCGTCAGCCGGTATCCACAAAAATGGCAATATTTTTTTTTAATCATTATTTAATCGTCAAAATCGCCTTCGGGCCCCTTGTCACTGTCAATGGCCGCCGCCCGTTCAGTAATTTTTTCCGGTGTCCATTGGTCTGGATTTTCAA
>JAGGYV010000051.1 GCA_021162325.1 Desulfobacteraceae bacterium
AAATCCGTTAATCTTGTCGATACCGCTGTAAATTTTAAAAAGTTTACAAAAGTTTTAAAAACATCCGGGACGCATTGCATTATTTCTTATGACGCGTTGCGTTATGGCATATATGACGCAATGCGTTATCCATGTCAAGCCTTTTTTTAAAAAAAATAATTTTTTTTACGCCAACCGAATTGACATACCCTTTTATATAGACTAAGTTGTAATATTCCAAATATTTAAAACCCACTCGGAGGCAAAATGAAACGAGCATTAATTCTGTCCGGCGGCGGTGCCAGGGGCGCTTTTCAAGTCGGCGTCATGAAATACCTGAATGAAATCAACTGGACACCTGATCTGATCTGCGGAACATCCGTGGGCGCGCTTAATGCCGTGGCATACGGCTCCGGAATGTCAATCGATCAAATGATACGATTGTGGCAGACGTATCGCAGAAAAAGAATGTTCCGCGTTACGCTGCCGATTTTAATACGATCACTGCAAAGTCGAACCCGATTTTCTCCTATGTCTGACACCCGTCCGCTCAAAAAGCTACTTACGGAAAACATAAACATTGATGCCCTGCGAAACACCACACCGGAAATCATTATCAGCACATTGAATATGATGACCGGCCAGATTGAATATTTTAACCAACATGCCATTAAAATTAAACACATTATGGCGGCAAGCGCTATTCCCGGTCTGTTCGGCTGGCAATATATTGACAATGTCCCCTATTGGGATGCCGGGCTAATGGTCAACACGCCAATTGCCCCGGCTCTCAAGCTGGGTGCCAAGGAGATTATTGTTGTGCTCCACTCTCCGGTGGGTGCATTCAACGCCAGAGAACCGCGATCCCCCATGGAAGTAGCGGAACTTGTTTTTGAACATTTTCGGATCGGCTCGTACACCAACTCACTGCCTGATATTTCATGGCAGATCAATCCGGATGCCGATTGCCATAAAACCCCGTTACCGAATTCCCCCCAGCTGCAGCTTGCTGCAAAAGGGACAAAAATTTTAACAGCCGCACCGACCCGCATGCTTGGATTTAAATCATTGCTCAATTTTTCTCTCCGCCAGGCAAACACCTTAATTGATGAAGGGTATAATAACGCCCGGATGCAGCTGAAACCGCATTTGATAAATTGAAAAACAAGGAGGTGCCGGCCATGGATAAACAAAATCAGGTTATTTTCACAGATACCGGAGACGGGATCGATCAAGCCGTCAAGGAAATATTTGAACATTTCGGCGGTGTCCGTGCCCTTTTAAAATCAAGCAAGGATGTCTACATCAAGGTCAACGGGGTGGATTTAAAAAAATACGCATATACCGACCCGGAGGTCCTGCGGCAGGTCATTTTGTATTTACAACAAAACGGCGCCAATGATATTTACGTGATTGAAAATGCCACCCAGGGCAATATCACCCGTCTGGTTTTCATGGTCACGGGCATGGAAAAAGTCTGCCGGGAAACAGGGGCCATCCCGGTATATCTGGATGAGACCCCGGCTATTCCGGTTTATCTGGAAGGGCTTAAATCCTTTATTGATATTTCATCATTTGTCTATGAACGCCTGATCGAACAGGCAGACAAAAATCTTTATATTTCAATTCCAAAATTAAAAACCCATTCCATGTCCCAGGTAACACTTTCCATTAAAAATCAGTTTGGCCTGGTGCATCAACATAGCCGGATTGCCGATCATAATTTTAACCTGCACCAGAAATTTGCCGATATTTACCGCATTTTAAGACCTGACTTTGTTATTATTGACGCCCTGATCGCCACTAATCATGGCCATTATATTGCTGAAAAGAATACGGACCAATGCATTGTTCCCATGAACTGCCTGATCGGCGGAAAAGACCCGCTGGCAATCGATATTGTCGGGGCTTCGTTTATGGGATTTGACATTGCAGATGTATCCCATCTCATGCTTTCCCGGCAGACGGATATCAGCACGGCAAGCATGGACAATATTCAAATCATCAACCGTCCCCTCTATGAAGAGCGGAAAAAAAGCCTGACGCATCACCTGCTGGAACACTTTCCACCGGATTTGACCATTTTAAGGGGTGAAACACGATGCTGCATGGAAGGGTGCCGGAGAAATACGGAAACCGTTGCGGAAATTTTCTATTGTGACCATAACGGTAAAGGAAATTTTACCATCCTGATGGGAAAAGACATTAACCCTGAGCTGGTCAATCAAATAACCACTCCGGCAATCCACATTGCCGGCGGATGCGCCATCCAGGACTATGGTCTTGAAATGCAGCGGCGGTTCGGGAAAAAAAATGTGACGTTCAGTAATGGTTGCAACAACCTGGCACAAACCATTCATGCGTTATGCAAACACATGAAAGTCAACCCGATCAAACTTTCCGCGACCAACCCGCTATTGGCTTTAACCGCACTGGCAAAAGCAAAACTTCACGGAAGCAAAGCCATCATCCCGCCGCTGATATAGGTTCTTATCTCTGATTTTTGTGTTTTTTTGGCAAACTATTTTAAAAACTCAAAAAGTGTAAAGTGACCAAATTGATCTGAAATACCTAAAATTGTGGACTGCGCGAAATGCGCGATCATTTTTTGCATAAAAAAAAAGGACAACGGCTTGCCTGTTGAAAGATCTTTGCCCGCCCACCGTCCCAAAAAAAACGGCGGGTAAAGAAAAATCTTTAACCGCCGTTCTTCCTGTAAATCGGATTATTTTCTTAAAGTGCTCTTTTTGGCACCCAAAATATAGCGCTAAGCCAATTTTGAGGCCTATTTTCTACATCATTCTTTGAATTTTCAATTATTTGGCTTGGTCCGACAAGAATTCCAGCACATTTGGTTTTAGAGAAAATCTTCAAAGCCTTTTATGTGAAAAATACCGGTACAGCGCCGCCTCGGATTCATGACCTGGTCAGACTGGCAGATATGGCAGAAATTGAATTGGATGAAGACACCAT
>JAGGYV010000136.1 GCA_021162325.1 Desulfobacteraceae bacterium
CCTGACCACTGAACCCATGCGCCGGAACCGGAAAGTTTTATGGTGGGCTATTGAGGCATATTTAACGCGTTGGAAAGTAGAAGATACGATTCGTTTTATTAAACAAAGTTATGACTTTGAAGATATCTGTGTCTTGACATACGACAGGTTGAAAAATATGGCCACCCTGGTCTTGGCGGCGTCATATTTTGCAGCTGTATGGCTTGGAACTGGAACAAAGTTGAATATATTGGCCATGCATGCAATGACTGCTGCTAAACGGATATTCGGCATACCAGATTTTCGTTATTACGCATTGGCTGATGGTATAAGCGCTATCTTTAAGCGTATTGGCAAAGGGCCATTGCGTCCCAGAGGGTACAAACCGAAACCATCAGCTCAGCTTTTACTTTGGTGAAAAAATGGGGGAAGTCCTTGTTATATTTTAGGCGCCCGATGGTGTAAATATTGTATATAAATTTAATAAACGATGTAAGTTTTTTAACGGATACGGGAAGGCGATAGTGACAATCTTTCAAATCTCCAAATCAAGAGAGGGGAAACAAACATGAAAATTTTTAAAGACAAAGTAGCGATCGTTACCGGCGACGGTTCAGGTATCGGAAAGGCTTTGTGTGAACTGCTGGCAAGGATGGACGCCCGGGTTGTGCTCTCCGACATCAACAAGGAAAGTTGTGACAGGGTTGTAGCGGAAATTAAAAGTAAAGGCGGAAAAGCATACGGCGAACAGCTCGAAGTCACTGATTATAAGGTATTTGAAAAGCATATTAAAGATGCTGCCGCTAAAATGGGCAGAATAGATTATATTTTCAACAACGCCGGTATTGCCATTTCTGTAGAAATAAGGGACCTTGATGTTGAAGACTGGCAAAAGGTGATTGATGTAGATTTAAACGGTGTTTGTCCCGCTGGATGCCTTTACAGGTCATGAAAGCGGTAAGAAAAGATTTTAATAAGTGGCGCGATGATATTCGTATCTCAAATTAAAGAAACAGAGAACCCTCCGGAACAGGTTGGCGTGGATAATACTTTATCGTGAAAGGACAGATCAACATGACACAGAAACCAGAGACAAAGGGTGATGAAAAGATTGTATATCATACCTGTCCGTTTTGTGAGGCTACCTGCGGACTTGAATTGACTATTAAAAACAATCAGATCACACGTGTCAGAGGGGACAAGGAGGATGTTTTTAGTCGGGGGCATTTCTGCCCAAAGGGCGGTGCGATAGGCGATCTCCATGAAGATCCGGATCGGCTCAGAGTACCAATGATCCGTGAAGGAAATAAATGGAAAAAAGTTTCCTGGGATGAGGCTTTTGAGGCAGTAGAGCAAGGGCTTCTCCCGTTAATTAAAAAATATGGAAATAATTCGGTTGCAATGTATCTTGGCAATCCATGCTCCCATACCATGGCAGCCGCAACGTACATCCGGACTCTTGCCAAAGCCCTGAAAACGAAAAATTTATATTCTTCCAGCTCCGTGGACCAGATCCCCAAACATGTGTCCTGCGGATTTATGTTCGGCAGTCCGCTGACCATTCCCATTCCGGATATCGACCGAACAGCTTTTCTCTTAATGCTCGGCGCTAACCCCTATGTATCAAACGGCAGTCTTTGCACGGCTCCGGACTTCCCGGGGCGTTTAAGGAACCTGATAAAACGCGGGGGAAAGCTGGTTGTCATTGACCCCTGCCGGACCAAAACCGCCCAACTGGCAAATGAGCATTATTTTATCCGGCCGGGAACTGACGCGTTGTTTCTGTTTTCACTTGTCCATGTTCTTTTTAAGGAAAATTTAGTCTCTCTGGGAAAACTGGCAGATCATGTCATCGGTGTTGAAGAGCTAAAAATTGCGTCGGAAGTATTTTCTCCCGAGGCGGTTGAGGGGCATTGCAAGATCAGCAAAGAGGCTATTTGTCAAATTGCAACGGAACTGGCAGGAGCTGATAAGGCAGTTGTTTACGGGCGTATCGGGACTTGTGTGACGCAATTCGGCACCCTGACAAACTGGCTGGTGGATGTTTTAAATGTTTTAACCGGGAATATGGATAATGAAGGGGGTTCCATGTTTCCCATGCCGGCCCATGAGCCGGTCGGCATCCCCTCTATGGGTAAAGGGTTTAAGACCGGCCGCTGGAAAAGCCGAGTAAAAGGATTCCCGGAAGTCATGGGAGAGTTTCCGGTGGCCACGTTGGCTGATGAAATGGAAATCCCGGGTGAAGGACAGGTACGTGCGTTGCTCACCATTGCGGCTAATCCCGTGATTTCAAATCCTAACAGCAATCGTCTGGATAGGGCCATGGCAAACCTCGATTTTATGGTTTCAATTGATTTTTATCTCAATGAAACCACACGGCATGCCCATGTGATTCTGCCGCCGGCTTCCCCTCTGTCCCACAGTCATTATGACTTCTTTTTTTATGGATTGTCTGTCAGAAATATTGTTAATTTTTCACCTCCGGCTGTGCCGAAAGAAAATCAGGAAATGGATAAATGGAAGATTATGGCAAAACTGGCATCCATTTTCAGCGGCATGGGGGCGGGAGCCGACCCCAAGACAATCGATGATTTTGTTATTCAATATCTGGTCAAGAGTGCTTTCTCATCTGATAAGAATCAGAAACCGGACATTTCCCCGGAAAGCATATTCTCCCTGCTTGAAAAATATAAAGGGCCGGAGCGAATTCTTGATTTCCTTTTGAGGACCGGGCCTTATGGTGACGGCTTTGGGGCCAATCCTGACGGATTGTCACTTGATAAATTAGCGGCACATCCTCATGGAATTGATCTGGGCCCTTTAAAACCAAGGATTCTGAAAATTTTAAAAACCGCTTCCGGAAAAATTGAACTGGCGCCGGATGTGATTATCGATGATATTCGACGACTACAGGCGTCTATTGCCGCTTTTTCTGATAACACGATGGTTTTGATCGGAAGACGTCATTTGCGGTCAAACAATTCCTGGTTTCATAATATTCCTAAGCTGGTCAAGGGGAAAAACAGGTGTACCCTGCAGATTCATCCGGATGATGCATCGCAAATGGGTCTCAATGACGGGGGGCAGGCCCTTGTGTCCTCTGCTGTTGGAGAGATAAAGGTTCCGGTTGAGATTACCACAGACATGATGAAAGGAGTTGTCAGTATTCCCCATGGGTGGGGGCATGATATGTCGGGAATTTCAATGAAAGTCGCTGAAAAAAATCCAGGGGTGAACAGCAACATCCTGGCAGATGAAAAACAGATCGATATTGTCTCGGGCAATGCTGTTTTAAATGGTATTCCTGTAGTCGTGGCTCCCTTTTTGTCCAATTTTTAATGTCTGAATCCATCATAGGTGCATATAACAATGGCCTCTTTTTATCATGAAAACGCAGAAATATATTATGAAGAGATTGGCAGTGGTGAACCAATTATCGCTGTCCATGGCCTGATAGAAAATACGTTATACTGGAAACCGGCTGCAGGTGCATTATCCGAAAAGTTCAGATTTATTGCCATGGATATGCGCGGGCACGGACGAACTGTGGTAAAAAAAGAACCTTACGGGTTTGATGCGGAATCCATAGGAAATGATATTATCGCGCTGGCCGATCACTTGCAAATCGATCGATTTCATTTATTAACTCATTCTTCAGGCGGATTTGCTGCGGTCAGATACGCAATGAAAGATTCCAGCCGTTTTGCCAGCCTGATACTCACAAATACGGGTTCCGCCACGTCCCCTTTGCCCGGTAGTCCGGAAGATATTAAAAAATTTAATGACGGTTTTGCCCGCACCTTTGAAAAATATGAATGGAATCAGATGATTGAAAATCTGAAAAAAAATCCCGGACCTTTTTTCCGGGGCATTATGGAGTCAGATCGAGCCGAAGATTTGATGGAAAAAGCAAGAGAGATGGTTAGCCTTGGGAATCGTGAAGTTATTGCAAAATTTGTACGATTATTTTATACGGACCCGGATCCAGGAGTGGACGGGTTAAGAAAAATTTTTTGCCCAACCTTGATTATTTATGGAGAAAAAGATGATCTGTTTATTCAGTCGAGCAGGCTGATGGCCGATGAGATTCCAAATGCTCATTTGATTGAATATAAGGGCATCGGACATATGACAGCGCTTGAGGCTCCAGAGCGTTTATCAAAAGATATAGCCGAATTTATTAATTCCATATAATTTGGAGTATACATTGCTCGCCGTTAAAATCTTTGTCCCATTGAAGCATGCAATAGCAAGAATAGCGAGTCAGCATTTCGGATAAAAATTTACACCCACAAGATATCGGCCCCCCTAATCGAGGGAGGTACGACCGAAGCAATCTCATTAAAGACAGGGGCTTTCCTCGTCGTTCGTTTCTCTCTTCTCGAAATGACAACTGAGATTCAGGGATTTTCGTTCAACCACTATCCGAGTTAAAAATAAAAAAATACATATAAAAAATAATGTTGACAGTGTAAACATTATTTTTTAAAGTAATCGAAATCCGACTTTTTATGAGTTCGTCAGATTTTAACGATAAAAAAAGCGGATGCAAAATTCAATGACCGATACAAAAAACCAATCACAATCCTATCATCACGGTAATCTTACACGTGTTCTGATTGATACGGCACTGGAAATTATATCCGAACAGGGAACAAAAGATCTTTCCTTAAGAAAAATAGCCAAACGGGCCGGTGTCAGCCATGCGGCGCCATATCGTCATTTTAAGGACAAAAATGCCATTTTGGGCGCAGTTGCCAGGCAGGGCTTTGACATGATGCTTCGCCAGACAGAAAAAAGAATCGCAAAAAGCAAGGGGAACGAACTGGATCATTTTGCCATCAGCGGATTATCCTATATTAATTTTGCCGTTAATTATCCCGCCCATTATCGGGTGATGTTCGGCACACGGGCTGAAAATTCCTATTTTTCCGATGAATTAAAACCTGAATCCATACCGGTTTTTAAACTGCTGAGGGATATCATCATGGTTTGTCAGGAAAAGGGGCTTTTAAAAACAGGAGACCCCCAGGAAATGGCCTTGGCTGCCTGGTCGATTGTTCACGGGTTTGCTATGCTCCGCATTGATCATCACTTACCGGATCAGGGGATGGATGAAAAAAAATTAAGAGAACTTCAACGATCGGTGGTGTTGACGCTCTATTCCGGTCTGAGACCGGAATAATTTTTTGCTTGATGTTACTGAATTGATGGTTTGAAAAAATTGGTTATCTACTTCTCAATTTGAACGTGTTGAGTTTTAAAATTAGTGTATGCTTTTTACTGGATATCCGCCTTCGCGGGTATGACGATCGCAGATTCTTTTATAATTAATAAAGGTTCTGTCATTCCCGAGCAGTCGGGAAGCCAGTGCTGTATTTTGGTCATTGCTTATTTTGAACCCCGCTTGAGTAAATCGGATAAGCAGATTTAAAAAACAAAGGACAAAAAAAACAATAAAAATAAGGAGATAAAAATGAGTGAAGATGTATATAAAAAACTGGCAAC
>JAGGYV010000060.1 GCA_021162325.1 Desulfobacteraceae bacterium
AGCTCCACTTCCAGATCCACTGGCGCGCCGAAACTGGTTCCCCGTTTTAAAACCTTTTCCAGGGCGCTGATGACCGACGAATGAGAGTGTCCCAGAATCATCGGCCCCCATGATCCAATATAATCAATATATTCATTACCATCCGCGTCGATCAGTTTTGCTCCCGCAGCCTTTTCTATAAACACGGGGGACATTCCCACGGAACGGCAGGCCCGTACCGGGCTGTTGACACCGCCAGGGATCATTGATTTAGCCCGTTTAAACAAATTCTCGGATTTCTGATATGATTTCATAAAACATCTCCCCCTATTTTAAATCCTGTGAAACTGATTGACATTTTAAATAATTTAGCGGTAGTCACGATAACAGAGGGTATCCCTGTGGTCAAGGGGCCGTTTGTCATTACGACATATATTTTATCTGGTTAAATTATGGTCATAAACCGACAAAAACAAATTGAACAATTTGCAAAATTTTCAGCCTACGTACTCGGCCGACACCCGGATGAATTTGGTCTTGTTTTAGATGAAAACGGGTATATCAAAATCAAAGAATTTATCCAGGCAGTCATGGAAACGGATGGCTGGCGGCATGTTCGCAACAGCCATATTAACGACACGCTGCTGATGCTTAACAACCCGCTCATTGAAGTTGACAAAAATCGCATTCGGGCCAAAGACCGGAGCCGGCTGAAGAATTATTCTGTATGTAAAAATCCGCCAAAACTATTATATGTCTGCATCAAGCATAAATCGTATCTCTCTGTTCTGGATAACGGTGTTCACCCGACTGCACATGCCAGTATCATTTGCTGCAAAGACCGGGAAATAGCAGAAAGGATCGGCAAACGAAGGGACAATCAGCCCATTACATTGACTGTGCAAGTACAAAAAATGCTTGACCAGAGATTAACATTTTTTCATGCGGGAGACATGCTGTATCTGACAGAATATATCCCTACAGATTGTTTCACCGGGCCACCACTGCCAAAAGAGATACCGTCCATAAAAAGATCAGCTAAAAAAAAGGACGCCATCGAAGCTTATAAAAAACAGTCACAGGCCGGGACATTTTCGTTATCCATGGATAAGCCAACTGAGAATAAACCGTCCGGAAAAAAATTCAAAGGCAGAAAAAAAGAAAAAGATTTATCCTGGAAAAACAATAAAAAACGACTAAGAAAAGAAAAAATAAAATCCTGGTCAGACCAGTAATCCGCCTCAAAACAAGGCTGTCAATTTATAGAATACTTTATCATTAAAAACAATTTGACATTCAAAACGCAAATTGTTAATTGAATATTTTTTAATATCATCAAAGATATGGGCCGTTAGCTCAACTAGGCAGAGCACCTGACTCTTAATCAGTAGGTTCTCGGTTCGATTCCGAGACGGCCCACCAATTATATCAAGGATTTATGTCTTTTGACGGAAAATCCTTTTTTGCTTTTAGCCTAAAATACCACCAAAAAACCACCATTTTAAACTTCATGGGTAAAAAAGTCGGATCAACATTTTTTTGGTGTATCGTTTCCGGTTCATCTCCGTTTCGAATATCTTTTTCAACTCACCGCCAGTTATCCGTCGTCATATTTATCGAAAACTCGCATTGATCTCGCCTTGACAAGTGTGTGTATAATGTGTATTAATGTATGCATGAACAGTAAGGAAATCATAAAAAAACTTAAACAAGACGGATGGGAACTTGTGAATGTTAAAGGCAGCCATCACAAATTTAAACACCCTGAAAGAAAAAATCCGGTTACGGTTCCGCACCCAAAAAAAGAATTTCCTATTGGAACCCTAAGAAATATATTCAAGCAAGCCGGATGGAAATGGAGGTAAAATGTTATTTCCTATTGTTGTACACAAAGAAAAAGAAAGTGATTTTGGCGTAACCATCCCCGACATTCCGGGTTGTTTTACCGCTGGAACCACCATAGACGAAGCTATCGCAAATGTTCAAGAGGCTGTTGAATGCCATCTTGAAGATGAAACCGATATTCCCACCCCCACAAGCATTGAAACACACGTTGAAAATACGGATTATGCAGGTGGAGTATGGATTATGGCAGACATTAATTTTTCATTTATGGAGGGAAAAACAGTTAGGGTCAATATCACTATTCCTAAAAACATTCTTCATAAAATTGATATTGCAGCTAAAAAATATGGTAAATCTAGATCTAATTTTCTTGTTGATTCAGCTCAAAAAAATATATGAGCAAAAAAAGCCGGGTCAACTTTTCAGCCAATCCGGTTTTAATTTTCGATATCCTTTTTTTTAATACCACTTTGTCAGCAAATCCCTACAAAAAAATCAGCTAAATACTGATAGCCATTATTTAATTATTAGTATATGCTTTATATTCATGATTAATGTAGAAATCTCATCTTTCAGGAAAAGCAGCATGTTAATCATTAACCACCAGCCATGACATTCCGGAAGCCTGTTAATTACATCGGCTGACGAAATTGGAAATAAACCATATCTTGCCGATCTGGATATTTTTTATTAATAGGGAAAGTTGTTTGGCTGGAGCACGAAATAAAATAATGGTCGCCTGGGGGTGGCCGAGGTGGAGAATTATATGAAGATACCAAACAGATGCTTTTGGTTATTTACCACAATTATTTTACAACTTATCGCCACATGTGGTTTCTGCTCGGCTGAAACATTCAATGCTGGTGTTTATTGCCCAATATCATCCGGGGCTCAATGGACATATATAGAGAATGGGCTAAATTCCATTACCCGGTCAGTATTGCCCGGGACTGAAAACGTTAATGGAATTGCAACAAAAGTTATATTGCAAACGGGAGGAGATGCGGATGACACTAAATTTGACGCTCTCGTAAAAAGTCAAAATATTTATCTAT
>JAGGYV010000091.1 GCA_021162325.1 Desulfobacteraceae bacterium
ATGCTATGTTCTAAATCCTCTAAAATTAGACGATTGTGGTCTAAAAAGGCTAATTGAGCAAGAGCGAATGACACACCATGTTTCTCTTGATTGGTTTTGTCTTTATTCTCGTCCCATTCAAAATCAGCTTTGGTTTCCATAAAAAAAGTATAATGTTATATTTGCGTATTGTCAATATATTTATATGGCTTATTATATGGCAAATTTATAACCACCAGGAACACCGAGATCATAGCGTTAAGTGATTTATTATAAGATTTTTTCTCCGTGTTCTCTGTGCGCTCTGTGGTGAAAAAAGATGTTTGACATGGCCATCATCGTTTATTGGTTCCGGTACACGTGGGATGCTAATGTGCCCCAGAATGATTTTTCTGAAACACAACCGTTAAAAAGGAAACAAGCGTTTTCCCGTAAATCCTTTGGTCAGTCATGTGCAGCCCCAGGAGGTCTCCGGGAACAGTCTCCGCAACGGCGTGTTCAATGATGATCGTTGCGCCGTCTTTTAAGACATTCCTTTTTAACAGTTTTTTTAATGTCGGCACAATATAATTTTTATTGTAAGGCGGGTCCATAAATACCATGTCATAAGCTGGAACCTTAGCCTGAAGGCAGGCTATATTTTTGGCAATGTCCCACTGGCAGACCTGGGACCGGTTTTCCGCTTTGCAGGCCGTGATGTTTTGTTGAATTGTTTTGACGGCGGATGCTGATAAATCAACAAAAAGAGCGTTGGCAGCCCTCCGGCTCAGCGCTTCCAGGCCGAGCGCCCCGGTTCCGGCAAAAAGATCAAGCACTGAGGCATTGAATATCCGGGAGGCCAGGATGTTGAATATTGATTCCCGCACCCGGGCCGATGTGGGACGTGTGGCAATCCCCTTCAGGGAAACCAGTTTTCTACCTTTAGACTCGCCGCTGATGATCCGCATGATTGATTATTTAGGATAAATTTAATTTTTTAGCCATTTTTTTTAGATAGGATTTGTCAACCCCCATTTTTTTAGCTGTTTTGGCAATATCATGATTGTTTTCTTTTAGCTTGCGGGCAATGAATTCGCTTTCAAAATTTTTTTGGGCCTCATCCAGGCGGTTGATGGAAAAAACAGAGGACTCAGTGGATTGTGCGGTGTATTTTTTGGGGTTGTAGGGTGCGGGAATATCATTTGCTTCGATAATGTCGTCTGAAACAACAATTGACAGGCGATCCAGCAGGTTTTTGAGTTCCCGGACGTTTCCCGGCCATGTGGCGTTCTGTAATATTTTCATTGCCGCCGTCGTGAGACTTTTTTCGGTGGTTCGGTTTTTGTCAGCAATTTGATGGAGTAGAATCGTTACCAGATCAGGAAAGTTTTCCCGACGCTCTCGTAAAGGCGGGACATTTATGGGAATGACATTTAAGCGGTAGTACAAGTCTTGCCGGAACCGACCGGCTTCGATCTCTTTTTCCAAATCCTTATTGGTGGATGCAATGATGCGCACATCAGCGGTTAACATCCGGCTGCCGCCGACCCGTTGAAAACGTTTTTCCTGGAGAATGCGTAAGATAGAAGCCTGAGTTTTAAGCCCCAGGTCGCCGATTTCATCAAAAAACAGGGTGCCCTGGTGCGCGAGTTCCAATTTTCCTTTTTTTTTGGCAGTGGCTTCGGTAAAAGCGCCTTTTTCCTGGCCCAGCAATTCACTTTCAATGATTTCATCGGATAAGGCGGCACAGTTGATATCAATCAACGGGTATTCGGATCTTGAGCTGAATTGATGGATCATGCGGGCAACCAGTTCTTTGCCGGTGCCGTTTTCGCCGGTAATGAGAACCCACGCATCCGTCGGCGCGGTAATGCTGATTTGCTTTCTTAATTCCTGAATCGCTGCGCAGTTTCCGGTGATGGAATTTTTTTCAATGGTTTTTTTTCGCAAGTAACGGTTTTCTTCTTCCAGTCGTCTGAAATTTAGCGCATTATTGATGGACACGATCACTTTGTCGATGGAGAGCGGTTTTTCAATAAAATCAAAAGCGCCTATTTTTGTCGCATTGACTGCGGTTTCGATGGTCCCGTGTCCGGTAATCATAATGACCGGGGTCGTGGGGGAGTTTTTTTTGATTTCTTTTAATGTATCAATACCGTCTATGCCGGGCATCCAAATATCCAGAAGCACCAGATCCGGGGATTCTGATTCCAGTATTTTCAGTGCTTCATAGCCGTTTGTAGCGGTAATGGCGTCAAATCCTTCATCTGAGAGTATGCCGGAAAGCGATTTTAAAATAGACGTCTTATCATCAACGATCAGAATGGAGGGAAACATGGAAAAAGCTCCTTTTTGTAGCAATTGTATCTTTGAGTAAAAATATCTGTTTTTTTTATTTGTTTAAATGTTTTTTGACAAAATTGCGAAAGCCCTCGCGCTCATGGATAAATGCGTCGTCTAAGGTCGTGGTGTCCCGGTAATCAATCAGTTGTTTAACCACACCGAGCATATCCTGGTTGACCGCGCTAATCTGGTTAGCGATTTCTTTTGCCCGGTCCAGCAGTGTGTCCGGGGCGACTACTTCATTGACCAGGCCCCAGTCATAGGCGGTTTGCGAAGAAATAAACTGACAGGTAAATGACATCTGGCGGGCCCGTCGTCGTCCGATGGCCTGTTGGAGTAACTGGGTCATTCCCCAACCCGGGTGAATGCCTACTTTGGCGTGGGTGTCCGCAAAGGACGCGTTTTCAGAAGCAATTAAAAAATCACAGTTTAACGCGATTTCAAATCCCCCGGTAATGGCATGGCCGTTGATGGCCCCGATAATAGGCTTTTGACAGGCACTGAAAACATCCGGAAGATCCGTTCCATCTCCTCTGGGGTCAAACAGGTTCTCAACGAGAAGAGCGTCTAAGTCAATGCCGGAGCAGAAGGATTTTCCGTTTCCGGTAATAATGGCAGCTCGGATATTGTCGTCATTTGAGATTTTTTCGACACAATCATAAAGGCTGGTCAGCAATGCCTGATTGATGGAATTCCGTCTTTCCGGGCGATTTAAGGTGATGATGGCGGTCTGGTTTTCGACGGAAAAAAGAACCGGTTGTTCCATTTTTTATTTTCTCCTGTTTTTGAATTCCTTCTGTTTTTGAATTCCTTCATGGGTCGGTTGAAACGATTTGGGTTATATTGGCATAAAAAACAGATTTTTTAAATGGTTTTTTAGTAACGGGCAGGGCGGTAAAAAAATATTAAATCAGGCTAATTTCAAGAGCAGGGATGTCCTCATATTCTTTTCGCGGTGCCCTAAAAAAATCTTGACAGGGTATTTTTTTGCAGTATAAAACGGAATGAACGTTCATTCCGTTTTTGCTCTAATTAAAAAAGAAAAAAGAAGTTTATATGACAAAAAAAAATAAGCGGGAAGATATTATCCATGCAGCAATGACTCTGATAGCAGAGCAGGGGTTCTATGGTGCGCCCATGTCCATGATCGCTGAAAAAGCTGGCGTCGGCGTTGGCACCATATACCGGTATTTTGAAAATCGGGATGTGCTGATCCATACGATTTACAAGGAAAATGAAGAAAGACTGGTAGCCTTTTTACTGGAAAATTATCCTTCCGGCCAGTCGGTGAAGGAATGTTTTTTCCATATCATAACCGGTTTAATCGATTATTTTATCGGCAATCCCATGGATTTCAAATTTTCCGAGCAGTTTCACAATTCCCCCTATGGCGAGGCCAATCGCCGCGACAGGATTTTCGCATCAACCGACCAGCCGGATATATTTATGGAATTATATAAAAAAGGAACATCTATGCAGGTGATCAAAAATATGTCCCCGGCAATTTTTTTTAATCTGATGTTTGCGCCGATTATGTGG
>JAGGYV010000128.1 GCA_021162325.1 Desulfobacteraceae bacterium
AAGATCAAATACACGACCGATTTGTTATTATTGAACAAAGCAAACAACTTACAAAAAAAATTTGTCTTCAAAAAAATAAACGCAAATGCTTCAAAAGAGATTGTTTATATCAAACTGAAAAAGGATGTCAAGTTTATTTCGTATTCTTTTTTGGTACCCCAACATTGATAAAATTAAGCGATTGCCTCTCCTTTCATCAGGTGATATAATTTAAATTTTTCCTGCCTGAACAGGAATTCTCAAAACCTTTTTTCTAAGAAGCTGCATGAAACGAAACAAAATAAAAACCATTTTATCATCAGAAGCCGCCAGGCCGTCCGTGCTGCTTAAAGGATGGGTCCGGACCCGGCGTGATGCCAAAACTTTTTCATTTATTGAAATAAATGACGGGTCCTGCCTGAATAACATTCAGGTGATTGCCGACGATCAACTGGAAAATTATGAACAGATTAAAAAACTCTCCACCGGATCGGCTGTCAGCGTTACCGGAACCATGCATGACTCCCCCGGCAAAGGCCAGCAATGGGAAATTCATGCCATTAAAATTGAAATTATCCATATCGCGCAGGATGATTACCCGCTGCAAAAAAAAAGACATACGGATGAATTTCTGCGGACCATCAGTCATTTGCGACCCCGCACCAACAAGTACGGCGCTGCTTTTCGCCTCCGTTCCCGGCTGTGTTTTGCCATTCATCAGTTTTTTCAGGATCGCGGATTTACTTATGTCCATACGCCGATTCTCACCGGGTCGGACTGTGAAGGGGCTGGCGAACTGTTTCAGGTAACCACCCTGGATATGGACAACCCGCCCCGAACCGACGGAAAAACCGATTATCAGCATGATTTTTTTGGTAAAACCGCCAACCTGACGGTTTCCGGACAGCTGGAAGGGGAAATGTTTGCCCTGGCGCTGGGGGATATCTATACGTTCGGCCCTACGTTCAGAGCGGAAAACTCCCACACCAGCCGTCACGCCTCGGAATTCTGGATGGTGGAACCGGAGATGGCCTTTTGCGATCTTGCCGAAGACATGGATTATGCGGAAGAATTTATCAAGTTTCTGGTGGATTTTGTCATGACGCACTGCGCTTCGGACCTGGCACTGTTTGCAAAATTTGTGGACAAAAACCTGATGAAAACCTTAGAAACGATTGTTTCCAAAAACTTTATCCGGCTCCCTTACAGCGAAGCGATTTCCATATTAAATCAATCCGGCAAAAATTTCAGCTATGATGTATTTTTTGGCGCAGACCTTCAGACCGAACATGAACGGTTTTTATCAGAAGAGCACTTTAAGCAGCCGGTAATTATTTATGATTATCCCAAAACCATCAAACCCTTTTACATGCGGATCAATGATGATGACCAGACCGTGGCTGCCATGGATGTGATTGTGCCCCGGATTGGTGAAATCATCGGCGGCAGCCAGCGGGAGGAACGCCTGGACCTTTTGGAAACACGAATGGATGAAACCGGGGTGTCCAGGCAAGATCACTGGTGGTATCTGGATTCACGACGATACGGAAGCGTTCCCCACAGTGGCTTTGGGCTGGGGCTTGAGCGGATGGTCATGCTGGTGACCGGGATTACCAACATCCGGGATGTTATACCCTTTCCCAGGACACCCGGCTCCATCGAATTCTAAAGACAAAGAGACTTACGCCATTGTTCCCAGAACACCCGCCGGGGTGTTATGACTCTTATATCTACCGGATGACTGTTTCCGCTGCCTTCTAAAAGTCTTTTGGGGAGATGTTTTGGCAGGAGTACCTTTTCAGCACACATCACCGCTGCCCTGTGGATGATGTTCTTAATTTCCCGGCCATTTCCCGGCCATTCGTAAGATTCCATGATGGAAATACATTCCGGTGAGAGACCCATGATATTCTTTTGTTGCTGCAACAACCCGGACATTGGTTTTAATATTAACCGTTCCACCGATTCTGTTAAAAAATTGTGTTTCCAAAACGCATAAAAGCGCTACCTGGTTTTTTTGATCAATGGTTCCGACTTCATCAAGAAAGACCGTCCCTTTTTTCGCTTTTTCAAAAGACCCTTTGTGACGCTTATATGCGCCGGTAAAGGCGCCTTTTTCATGTCCGAAAAGTTCGCTCGAGACCAGTTTAGATGGAAGCGATCCAAGGTGGATCGGGATAAACGGATATTCCTGTCTCGCACTGATCTGGTGTATGGTATTTGCAACCAGATCCTTACCCGTACCGATTTCCCCGCTGATTAATACGGGAATATCTGTCATGGCGGCCTGACGGACTTGTCTGAAAACTTCCTTCATAAGTCCGGAAGTGCCGACCATGTCATGGAATGACATTTTTTTGATATCATCTTTTAATAGAAGGTTCATTCCAAATTCAGGTCTGTTGTGCACAGCTGCGTCAATTAACATCTTGAGCTCGTTATCGTCTATTGGCAGTCTTGAATACTGGCATGAGCCGATTTTCAACGCAGAGGATGCCGCCGGAAGATCTTTTTTTTCTGCAAGGATAATGATTTGTGTAATCGAACAATTATCGGATATGATTTCTAAAAGGTCGATTGAGTGGTAGATGTTGTGCCTGAGGGCCGAACCGTTGATAATAAGGATATCAAAAGTCATTTCTTCAAATTTTTCAAAGGCATGCCCAAGACTTTTAGCAAGAAAACTCCGGGTAGGCTGATCACTGTAAATACGTCTGATCTGGTTGAAAACAACCTGGCCGATTTCCACGACCAAAATTTTGAACTTAACGCCCTTCGGGCGGGCTTTTAGTCTTCCGCAAACTTCATTGTCTCACGGTTACAATTCGGACAACCGAGAACTGGCATATACCCTTTGACATTTCTTTCTTCAAATTCTGCCATAGCGATCTCGACATCTATAATCGCTTCATTTACTTTCATTTCATGTTGACAGAGGGAACAACGATAATTGTATTCCTCCGGAGGGGGACCGAACGGGACATCCTCCCCTTCCACTATCTTCTTGCTTAAGGATGGTTCCGTACTTTTCGGCTTTGAGGTTTTCATATTCGTCATATATAATTCCATTTTTGGGATGCCATAATTTCCATAGCACCATTTCATGGCCACAATAGCGACACAACAAGGGATCTTGACCGCTTACCTCGATATAACGCTCTCGATACTTTTTTACTTTTACGATTTGATACGTACCTTTAACCTCTCGCCCCATGGCGCAT
>JAGGYV010000199.1 GCA_021162325.1 Desulfobacteraceae bacterium
ATTCCGATGGCAAAGAAAAAAGTTCCAAATTCGAGGCGCGCAAATCCTGAGTAATGATTCGTACTTATCGTACCATGAAGAAGCGAAGGATGCAGCGCAACAAAGAATTTGGACTTTTTACGAAGCCATCAATTTTAATAAATAATTTCAGGCTGCGGTGAAAGGACAAGCGCCTGTATTTTATCAATCAGCGGCTGAAGTGTTGATGCCTTTTTGGCTGAAATTGATATGCCGCAGGTCTCTTTGATAATCCCTGCCATGGTGTCAGCGCTGACAAGATCCATTTTGTTTAGTACTGCAATTGTCTCGATTCGATTGATATTTAAGTCTTCAAGAATTTTATTAACAGAGTCAATTTGTGATTGATAATCGGGATTGCTGCAGTCAATTACATGGAGTAGCAAATTCGCACTTTCAAGTTCTTCCAGTGTTGCCTGGAAAGCCACCTTTAGTTCTTTGGGGAGGTCTTTGATAAATCCAACCGTGTCAGTAATAATAACTTCCGAGTCTTTAGGAAGTCTCATTCGCCGGGAAGATGGGTCCAGTGTTGCAAAAAGACGGCTTTCCGCTAAAACGTTGCTTTTTGTCAGTGTGTTCAGCAGGGTTGATTTTCCGGCATTGGTGTAACCGATAATGGAAATCACCGGCAATCCTTTTTTTTCGCGTTTTGATTTTTGAAGCCGGCGTTGTTTTTTTACCTGCTTGAGTCCTTTTTCAATCCGGGTAATCCTGTTACGAATTCGCCGGCGATCCACTTCAAGTTTGGTCTCGCCCGGTCCCCGTCCGCCAATACCGCCGGCCAGCCTTGACAAAGCCGTGTTTTGTTTAATCAGGCGCGGCAGCATATATTTGAGCTGTGCCAGTTCCACCTGTAGTTTTCCTTCTCTGGTCTGTGCCCGCCGGGCGAAGATATCTAAAATAAGCTGGGTTCGGTCGATTACTTTAAGATCGACCTTGTCGGTGATGGATTTTATCTGTGAGGAATTGAGTTCCTGATCAAAAACAATCAGCGTGGCGCCCTTTTGCATGGCCAGGATGCTTAACTCTTCTATTTTCCCCCGACCCAGAAGAAAGCGGGCGTCAATTTTTTTTCTGTGCTGAATGACCGTATCCAGAACAAAAATATCACTGGATCTGGCCAGTTCTTTGAGTTCGGTAATGGAGGCTTCGGCTTTTATTTTTGATGACGTGGTGACACTGATGAGAATCGCGCGTTCGATGCCGGAGTCAATATCATGCAGGGCGTTGATTCTTGATAGTTCTGCCTCTATAGACTGGATCAGTTCCAGGCAGTTGATATTCAATTCGGTTGGGGCGATTGGTGGATGAATCTGATAAGGAACTCCAGCGGATTTATTTGGGAAAATATTTGCCAGATGAATCTGATTCGCCTGTCCGGTATTTGACACATTTATGGCAGCAATCAGGTCAAGGCGTAACAGGGTGAGGTCCGTGAGGTCATCGTGTGTTAAGTCTTCATCTTTGATGTGCGTATGAATATATCGCAGGCCTTTCAGACGGCCGGGAGGGGTGCGGTAATCGCTGGTGTCCGGCAGCATGATGCCTTTGTGATCACCGATTACAACGGATATTATTTTTCCTGACCGGTTCACCAGCAGGCCGATTTGGCGGCTGATTTCAAAGGAGAGGGCACATAAATCTTCAATTACCTGGGGCGATATAATTGTTTCGGGCGGGATCCGGTAACGATAAAGATTCTTAATCCGATGGATTTGAGTTGATTTAAGACCGGTTGTATTTCCGAAAAGTTTTCTCATTAATAAAAACGTATTCCTATCCCGGATAAACCGGAAAAGTTAAAAGTGAACTAAAGTTTGAAGTGAGCTAAAGTTATGGTTAATGCCTTCGGCATTTTCAATTTTTATGTTAAAAATGATCGCGCTTTTTGCGCAGTCCATAACTTTAGGCACTTTAGATCACTTTAGGCACTTCATACTTTTTGAGTTTTTAAAAAAGTTTGCCCAAAAAACACAAAAATCAGAGATAAGGAACTAAAGACGCATGCAGTGCAATGTTTTTATATTTAGTTGTGATTTGTTTCTCCAGAAGATTCATATTCATCATACCCGTAAGCAATGTTTTCAAATCGGGTATATGAATCCATAAATTTGAGCTGCTGCATTCCAGTGGGGCCGTTACGATGTTTTGCAATGATTATTTCCGCATTCCCTTTATTCGGGTTGTTTTCATCTTTATTATAGACTTCGTCCCGGTAAATAAACATGACAAGATCCGCATCCTGTTCAAGTGCGCCGGATTCTCTTAAGTCCGAGAGCTGGGGGCGCTTGTCACTGCGTTCTTCCAGCCGCCGGTTCAGCTGGGAAAGAGCAATAATCGGAATATTCAGTTCTTTTGCCAGGGATTTTAAGGATCGGGACATTTCAGATATTTCCAGGTCCCGCCGGTCCGATATGGTTCTTGCTTTCATGAGCTGAAGATAATCAATAATAATCAGCCCGATATTTTTTTCAAGTTTCAGTCGGCGTGCTTTTGTTTTTATGTCCAGAGACGTTAATTCAGAGGAATCATCAAGAAAAATAGGTGCTTCGGATAAAATATCCGCAGCATCTGTCAGCTTGCGCCAGTCATCATCACTGAAAAATCCGCTCCGCACGGAGGATGAATCAATTCGTGCTTCAGAGCAGAGAAGTCTCATGGAGAGCTGCTCTTTTGACATTTCCAGAGAAAAGAAAACAACCGGAACCTCAGCATCTACAGCGATATTCCGGGCAAGGTTCAGGGATAAAGCCGTTTTTCCCATCCCCGGTCGGGCTGCCAGGATGATGAGATCCGAGCCCTGAAGTCCGGAGGTTAATGTGTCCAGTTTTTTAAAACCGGTGGAGATTCCGCTGATCAGGGACTTGTTTCCCCGCCGTTCCTCCAGCGCATCAATGTTCGCATCAATGGCCTGGCTGAGAGGGTAGTAAGATTGCCTGCTTTTATTATCCGCAATATCGAAGATGGTGCTTTGTGCGAAATCTATGACATCATCAACCGTTTCAGTGTTGTCAAAACACCGGTTTGAAATATCGCTGGCAGCTGAAATCATGCGACGTAATGACGCATTGTCCCGTATGATTTTGGCGTATTCAACAGCATTGGCCGGAATCGGCGCCGTATCCATCAGTTTTGCCAGATAAACGGCACCGCCGATTTCATCCAGTTGATTATTGTTTTTCAGTGCATTGGCCAGGGTGACCAGGTCAATGGGCTCTCCCTTGTGGGACATATCAATGATGGTCTTGAAAATTTTCTGGTGCGCGGTCCGGTAAAAATCTTCCGCCGAAAGGATATCCAGAATGTTCAGCAGCGTATAGTTATCCAGCAGAACGGCGCTGATAATTGATTCTTCAGCGTCAATATTTTGCGGCGGCAGGTTGCTGACTGGCGGATGACTGTTTTTAGTCCTGTTGTTGCTCATGGTCAAAAAAATTTAAAGGTAAAAAGAGTGAATGAAATGGTCGGTCAATAATAATGACAAACTCGTAAAAAATCAAATTTCGATGGCAAAGAAAAAAGGTCCACCAATCTTAAAATTGGCGAGGCGCGCAAATCCTGAGTGATGATTTGTACTTAGCGTACCATGAAGAAACGAAGGATGAAGTGCAACAAAGAATTTGGACTTTTTACGAAGCCATCAATAATGGCGAAACAAAGGCAACGTAATATATTAAAATTATATATTACGTTGCCGGAATTAAAGAATCTTTAGCCACCGTTTATCGGTGTTATTGCCATTGTGACGTTGTACAGGATATTAAATTTTAATCTGACGCCACCTCAAGGGTGATTTCAGGTTCAATATCTTTGTATACCCGGATGGGGACTTTGTAAGAACCGATGTCTTTAATCGGCTCCTTAAGTAAAATCATTCGTTTGAGCACATTAACATTCTGTGCGGTAAGGGCATTCATGATTTCACGGCTGGTAATCGAGCCATATAAACGGCCTTCTTCGGCAACTTTAGCAGTTATCTTGCAGACAACCCCTTCAATTTTTTTAGCCATTTCTTCTGCAGTTTCCCGTTCTTTGGCAATTTGCAGATCCAGTTTTGTTTTTTCCTGTGCCAGTATGTTTCGGTTCTGCGGGGTCGCAAAAACTGCTTTTCCCCGAGGGATTAGATAATTGCGTGCAAATCCGTTTTTGACATCAATTTCTGAGCCAATGATGCCCAATGGCTCTATTGTTTCTTTTAATATTATTTTCATTTTTCAATCTCCGCAAGGATAACCATAAGGTCTTTGTTAAAGAATTATGAAGAAAGAGGCATTTGTTTATTGTCATTGCTTTTTTCTATGTGTCTGAAATTCGCCCATACATCAAAAAAACCGATTCCGGCAATCGCAAGTATAAATATCTGCTGAATGATGATCGTGCCGTATAATAAAACCCTGAGTGCCGCTGGAATTTTCTTTTTTTCAAAATAAAACGATATGATTGCAATCCCTTGAAAAAAATAGATGATCGTGAAAACAACCATGCCGTTTAAGCCCATCATTTTAAAAAATCCGCCAGGCAGCAACAGCATCAGGGCGCATCCAATGACTCCCCAGACAAGAAGGTCCGGCGCCTTCCATTCGCTTAGCCGAACAAACGCCTGATAAGCATATCTTTCGGTTTTGAGTACTCTCTTTGCCAGTAAAAGATTCAGCCATGCTGAAAATAAAAGACCGGCTGCGCAAAGAGATGGCAGAATCCTTACCAGCACATACGTGATTTGCTCCATCGAATTAGAAAGCATCATGATGCTTTCTTCAGGCATTTCCATGCTTTCATATAAGGCAAGCGTTAGCTCAAGGTTTTTGCCGATATAATCTGACACCAGGCGGCTGAGACCCAGATTTGATATATTGCTGTATAATGCCAGGCCGAATGTGCCGGCCAACAAAACGATACCGCAAGCGTAGCCAATTATTTTTTCAACCGGCAGGTTCTTTCCAATAAATTCTCCCATGGAGAATCCGAGTAATAACATGCCGGCAATAAATAACAGGTCAGTAGATAGTCCGCCGGATAAAAATATTAAAAATATTAATGAACAAAAAGAGAGGATAGCCGCTTTTTTTGTTCCCAACTGAATCCGGTAGTAGACTGCCGGCAAGGGTATCACAAGGAAACAGATAAATCCCAGAACCGGAATGGAAATTGAAAGAGCGCAAATCAGTGAAGTCAGCGCAACGCCGCTTAATAAAATTTTATGATCTTTATTTTGATTTGCGGTTTCCACCCTCCTTCACTCCTTGTAACTATTTTCAATAACCGGAAAGTCGGTTTTTACGTATCCAGTGTGCCGACATACGGCAACAGGGCAATCGATCGGCTCCGTTTTATTGCTCTGGCAAGTTCGCGCTGATGGTTGGCGCAGGTGCCTGAAATACGTCTCGGGATTATTTTAGCCCGTTCTGAAATAAAGTATCGCAGCATATTGACATCTTTATAATTAATTACCAGACTGCTGTCAGCACAGAAACGGCACACTTTTCGTCGGTGGAAAAATCTTTTTCTTTGTGGTCCAGCCATTACATTGACTCCTCGGTTTCTGATTCAGTTTCTGTGGTTTCGGTTTCCACGGCTTCATCAGATGCCTCTTCAGTGGAAGATGTTGCTTCTGTCTCCGTTGCTTCCGGCGTAGTTTTCGGTGTTTCCGTTGCTTCCGCTGCAGTTTCCGGTTCATCTTCTACTACCGGCATCAATGACTCGGGATCAACATCTTTGGCAAGCAGAACGGTCATAAATTTCAGGATTCTGTAATCCAATCGGAAAGTTCGTTCAATTTCATCCACCAGGACGCCTTCTCCGCAGTAATCTAAGCGTACAAACCGTCCCTGTTTCTTTTTTTGGATTTCATAGGCAAATTTTCTGCTGCCCCAGTCATCAAACATAATCAGCTGGCCGTCAACTGAAATCATCGATTTCAGCTTTTCAAAAATAGAATCCTGATCCGTTTCCGGCGTGTCAGGATCGACAATAAATATTGTCTCGTAATGGTTCATGGGTCCTCCTTTTGGGTGTAAAGCCCTGTATCCATAACAGAGCAAGGATAAAGATGAATATCTTTAAAAACTATTTTATTTAACAATACCAGTAACCGCTGTCAAGCAATTTCGAAGTACCAAAAATGATGGCGTCGTAAAAAGTAAAAGTACCTCAAGCTGTGATTATGATTTTTACACATAATTTGCCGCATACTGATTCATAAAATTTTCAAGATGCCGCATTGTCGTCACAAAATGCTCTTTGATAATGAAAACAATGTGATTTAAGTCGACACGGACACGCTTTTGATCATTCTGATCAGGGTTTGCAATCATCTAAAGCAAAACCGATGCTGGCTCTTTTTTTCTTTCTGATTTTTGCAGGGGCATTACCCCGGGGGCAGGCAACAATTTCACCCTTTTCAGAAAATTGAAAATCAGCAAGACTCAGCTTGTCTTTTGCGCAAGAACCCTTTCAAGCAACTTGTAACTAACTATACATGGCCGTCACTTCGCGGGAGCCCTTAAACTGCTGTACCAGGTTAAACAAATCCTTGCTGACTTCTGTGAGCGTTTTTCTCGATTCAGACGGCTTGACTTTGGAAAAGCAACCCAGATCATTTTTAGAAAGATATTTATCGACAATTTTTTTATCGATGGTATCGAATTGATCTTGATGGCCGCGTTTCAGGTTTGCTAAAAAATTATGAATGCTTTCTGAAAAAATGCCGATGCGGCCCAGTCCATCCGTTATCGAGCATTTTGCGTCTTTTGGGAGTTAGAAAATCCCACGGATCGGAAATGTTAAGCTGGTTTGGATGATTTGCTTTGATCATAATTTTACCTTTAACCTTTTGATAAATTTAGCTTTTTATA
>JAGGYV010000290.1 GCA_021162325.1 Desulfobacteraceae bacterium
TGAAGGTTTCTCAGCTTCATCAAATGTTTAATAATATGGGCGTTATCTTCTACATGACCAAACATCATGGTAGCCGTTGTTTTTAGACCTAAATGATGGGCGGTCTTCATGACTTCCAGCCACTTGTTAGAAGAACATTTATTCGGAGAAATTTTTTGACGGATTTCGTCTACCAGAATTTCAGCACCACCGCCAGGGATTGAATCCAGCCCTGCTTCCATTAATTGTTCAAGCAATTCTTTAATGGATAAGGATGCCAGGTCCGCTAAAAAAGCAATTTCCGTTGGCGAGAATCCGTGAATATGAATTTTAAACTTATTTTTGATATGTTTCAGCAGATTGATGTAATAATTTAAGTCAAGGTCCGGGTGCATGCCTCCCTGAAGCAGAATCTGGGTACCGCCAAGAGAAAGGGTTTCTTCAATTTTTTCATCTAATAGAGATGGTTCAATCACGTATCCGTCTTTATGACCGGGAGGACGAAAAAAAGCACAAAATTTGCAGCCGGAGACGCATACATTGGTATAGTTGATATTTCGGTCAGATACGAATGTGACGACAGGTTCCGGATGAAGATTTCTTCTGCGGTTATTGGCAAGATCCGCCAGTTGAAGCAGTTCTGCCTGATCAAATAATACCATTGCATCAGCCGCATCAAGCCGCTGATTGTTGAAAACTTTTTTTGTAATACGTTCAATGTCTGTCATGATACCTTTTTAAAAACTCAAAAAGTGTGAAGTGACTAAAGTGATCTAAAGTGCCTAAAGTTGTGGACTGCGCAAAACGCGCGATCATTTTTAACATAAAAATTGATAATGCCGAAGGCATTAACCATAACTTTAGTTCACTTCAAACTTTAGCTCACTTTTAACTTTTCCGGTTTATCCGGGTTCGGGTGAACCCTTCGATTTTTTCACCGACTTAATTTCATTATAAAAAGAATCCCTCTCCACAGCATCCCACCCGGCAGATTGAATCATGTGCCAAATTTTTTTATGGGTCAGACCTTTTGCTGATGTGGCGCCGGCCATGTGGGTGATTTTCTCTTCGATAATGGTGCCATCCAGATCATCCGCACCAAAAGACAATGCTGCCTGGGCCAGTTTTTCCCCAATCATGACCCAGTAGGCTTTGATATGGTCAAAATTATCCAACATCAGTCGGGCAATGGCAATATTCTTTAAATCCTCAAAAGCAGTTGTTGATGGGATATCCGACATCAACGTATTTTGGGAATGAAACGCCAGCGGGATGAACGCGGTAAATCCGTTTGTTTCATCCTGCAGGGAGCGAAGGCGCATAAAATGTTTTACACGTTCTTTGCTGGTTTCAATATGCCCGTACAGCATGGTAGCATTGGATGTCAAACCGGCCGAATGAATTTTGGCAACGATTTCCAGCCAGCGTTCATGTCCGATTTTTCGGGGAAACAATTTATCGTGTACACGGCTGCTTAAAACCTCCGCCCCACCGCCCGGGACCATTTCAAGACCCGCATTTTTTAATGTATGAATTGTATCTTCTAAGGATAAGCCAGCGATATTTGACAGATAATCGATTTCAACTGCTGTAAACGCCTTGATGGTAACATTCGGCCGGATTTCTTTTATTGTTTTGAGTAAATCCAAATAATAACCAAACGGCAGTTCCGGATTGATTCCGCCGACCATATGGATTTCAGTGATGGGCTCATCAATTCTGTCTAATAATTTTTTGCGGACATCATTAATGGTCAGCGTAAACGCACCGGCTTGCCCTTTATTCCGTGAAAATGCGCAGAACCGGCAATGGGTGATGCAGACATTGGTGTAATTGAGATGCTGATTGTAGACAAAATACGCTTTCTTTCCATGACGTTTCCGGCGTACAAAATCCGCCAGATGACCCATACCGATAATATCATTGCTTTTATACAGCAACAGGGCATCATCCGCATCCAGTCGAACATTGCTTAACACCTTATCTTTAATTGACAGTAATCGATTATCCGTTAAAATAAAATCCATGTATCTAAGATCTTTTTAATATTTTGTTAATTAGTCACTGAACGAAAATCTTTAAATTCTGTTTGTCATTACGCGGAGTGAGGAACGAACGACAAAGTAATCCCCTGTCGATAAGGAGATTGCCTTGGTCGTGCCTCCCGCGCAATGACAGACAATTTATAGCTGCGAGACTTTCCGTTCAATCACTAATTAATTGTGATGGCTTTATAAAAAACTTTTTTTGGTGACGGATTACCACTATATCAAAAAATGACCAGGTGGTCATAAAATAATGCACTCTATTTCTGAAAGCAAGATTTTTTTAATCATTCACTGGACACATTTTCCTTATTTTGTTACATCAACAAGCTAAGGGCTCGGGAATAAACCCCTCGACGTTTTGGCTTATTATTTTTCCCGTCTTCTGTGTTGCTTTGTCGGTCAAATAGCCAGCTATGCTCTCGTCAAAGCGCCTTGAGGACGAAAAAAATTCCAGCGCCAAATTCGATGACTTATTTATTTCCGGACCCATAGGGCTCGTTTAAAATACGAAAATTCATTCCCACGAAGGACCGTGGGAACGAGAATAACCATCCAGCTCACCTTGCAAA
>JAGGYV010000357.1 GCA_021162325.1 Desulfobacteraceae bacterium
AAAAAATAAGTTCTTGAGTGTTTTGAAAATTTTGATAATACTTATAAGATCTAAATTATTACTGTGGTAAAATAATAATTTTTTCTACTTCTGTCAGCGACGCTATTTATTTTTTAGGAGGATATAATGAAGCAGGTTATAAGTATCAGTCTTGGATCAAGTGCTAATAACTATGAATTTCAAACAACCTTTCTGGACCAGAAATTTAAAGTCAAACGTATCGGCACCAATGGCGATTATGACAAAACAGTCGATTTTCTGGTCCAGTTTGATGCCGAAACAGATGCATTTGGTTTAGGGAGTGTAAAATTACCAACCCCCAACAAACATAATACGTTGATTAGATTAGCTTCAAGCCTCCTGGATTATGTTCGGGATGATTCAGCTAAAATTACAAAATTAAGATCACGACTCAAGACGCCGGTAACTACCGGTGACCATCTGATGAGCGTTGCGCAGGAATGGGCGATCCGCTCGCTTCAGTTTGAATACAACGACTATTTCAGCAATGCCCGTGTGTTGTTCCTTTCCGGAATGACAAATTACCGCATGGCAAAAGTCATGTCGGAATTTACTGAAAATCTTACTTTTGCTGATCCGGTCATCGACAATGGAATTTCAAAATTTTTACACTCATTCAAGGACTTAGACCTTTACGGAAAAGGACTGCATGATATTTTAAAATGGGTACCGAGCAAGCGGCTGATGTCTTCAGCGATTCCGGTCAAAAAATGGAATACGTATATTCTCCGCAAAGCCATGCAAAAGGCCCATATCATTGTTGTGCCCTATCATAATTTTTATGATTACCTGGAAGACTGCACACCTGAAGATCTGGCCGGCAAGACCATTATCACCAGCACTGCCTATGATGACCGGATTGAATTTTTGAAAAATCATGGCGTTGACCTGATCATCGACACCACACCGAAACTGCTAAAACGAGTCGTTGGCGTCAATGTGCTGGAAGCACTGGTGATTGCCGCCTTGGGCAAAAAGCAGCACCAGATAACGGATGAAGAGATGCTGGAACTCATGAGCAGTACAAAAACAGGACTGCGGCCCAGGCTGGTGTATCCGTCCGGAAAACCCAAACTGATGAGCCGGTTTGCATTTGTTATTCATCCGCTGTCCCAGGAACAATTTAAACTGGAAAAAGCCGTAAAACCATTTATCAATATCCCCGGAGCAGTGGATGCCGTTGAGAAAGTTATTGCCTACGCTCCGCCCTGGATCTATTCCAAAGTGACCGGGATTAAATCCCCTGCCGGCGTAGAGGCGGAGGGATGGCTGATTACAGTGGGCGGGACGCCGAAGCAGATGCTGTCCCATTCACCGGAATTTACGTATAAACGGCTGCTCATGGCCGCACGGATGGCAAAACGGCTGGGCGCTCAGATCATGGGATTGGGGGCATTTACCAAGGTTGTTGGTGATGCCGGTGTCACGGTGGCGAATAAAGCGGACATTCCCATTACCACGGGAAACAGCTACAGCGCTTCGGGTGCGCTGTGGGCGGCGGCAGATGCCGTACGACGAATGGGTCTGGTCAAAATTGAAGAGGGAAAAAAGATCAAAGGGAAAACCATGGTATTCGGTGCCACCGGTGCCATCGGTTCGGTCTGCTGCCGCCTGCTGGCCATGGCCTTTGATGAAATTTATTTATGCGGACGCAATATTATTAAACTCATGGCTTTAAAAGAATCGATTTTAGCAGAGACCCCGAATATTAAACTCCACACCGTCGTCAACCCGGATAAATATTTAGAAGATATGGATGTCATTGTCACCGCAACATCCGGCATGGGTAAAAAAATACTGGATATCACAAAAGTAAAACCCGGTTGTGTTATCACGGACGTTGCCCGGCCGCTGGACCTGTCACCGAAAGAGGTGGCCAAGCGCCCGGATGTTCTGGTAATTGAATCCGGTGAGATTTTACTGCCGGGTAATCCGAAAATGAAAGACATCGGACTGCCGCCCAAAGTCGTTTATGCCTGCCTAGCGGAAACCATTGTGCTGGCATTGGATCGCCGATTTGAAGTATTCACCATCGGCCGTGACATTGAATGGGAAAAAGTAAAAACTATTTATAAAATGGGATTAAAACACGGCATGAAGCTGGCTGCCATCTCCGGCGTCAACGGCGTATTCTCGGATGAAGATATCGAAAAAGTCAGGGATCTGGCCATTGAAGCCCGGGAAAAAAACAAAGCTGATAAAAAAAAGTAAACCCCTTTAATTTATCTGTTTGAAAAGGGGCGGTCCTTTTAAGGGTTGCCCCTTTTTTTATTCCCGAATAAAATTAGGATGAACACCCGGACGTGTCTTTTCAGATTTAATGGCTTCGAAAAATACTCATCTTTAAATGTTTGAATCGAATATGATAAAAAAGTTACTATCTACCAGGGAAGTTGCCGAATTTTTAGGGGTCAACGAAAAAATGGTTTATTCCCTTGTTTCGGAAAAAGGCCTTCCCGCTTCAAAGGTGACCGGCAAATGGATATTTCCGCTTCATCTGGTCGAGCAATGGGTTGAAGCCAACACCTTAAACTATCCGGAAGCGCACCAACAGCTTCCCCCCTACGATGGATTGCTGATCATCACCGGGAGCAACGATCTGTTGCTGGATAAAACAATTGCTTTATTTAACAAAAATTTCCCCAGGAATATTGCGGTCTTTGCTAACCTGGGAAGCATGGGCGGGCTACAGGCTCTGAGACGGAATACCTGCCATATTGCCACTTCTCATCTGCTTCAGGACAATGAAGACGAGTATAATTTCGATTTTGCCGGTAAAGAATTCAATAACATGCCGGTAATTGTCAACTTCTGCCAACGCGAACAGGGCTTTCTGGTTCAAAAAGAAAACCCGAAAAAAATAAAAAAAATTGACGATATCCGTCGGAAAGGCGTTCGGGTGGTCAACCGGTCCCTTCAAACCGGCACCCGCCTGCTGTTTGACCGGGAACTAGAAAAAGCAGACATCGAAGCCAAAGCCATTAAGGGGTATGACCATGAAGTGAGCAGCCACATGGAAGTAGGCCTTGAAGTACTTTCCGGGCGTGCTCATTTAGGCCCCGGCATCCGACCGGTGGCCACTCTCCTGGAACTTGATTTCATCCCCCTGCGCTGGGAACGGTACGACCTGCTAATTACTAAAGATCGTTTTTTTGATAAAGGTATCCAGCTTTTTATCGGATTGCTTCAGGAACCTGATTTTAAACAAATGGCGGAATCGATATCCGGTTATGATGTCTCCAAAAGCGGCAAAATCGTTTATCCCAAAGAGACATCCGAATAAAATTCAATTTAATATTCATAATGGAGAGACATATTTATTCATGGAAAGGCCCGACTCAAATACCCACGCGCACAGCGCTGTAATCCATCGCTACACCCTGGGAGAAGAAATCGCCAACAGCATCACCCACGGAATTGGTGCCGCACTCAGCATCGCCGCACTGGTGCTTCTGGTCGTATTCGCCAGCCAGCATAAGGATGCCTGGCGGATTGTCAGTTTCAGTATCTATGGCGTATCGCTGATTGCGCTTTATCTTTCTTCCACCCTGTATCATGCGTTTACCAATGAAAAAGCAAAACACTTTTTCAGGATCATGGATCATTCATGTATTTTTTTATTGATCGCGGGCACCTATACCCCGCCAACGCTGATAGCCATGCGGGGCTCCTGGGGATGGACGATATTTACGCTGATATGGGCCATGGCGGTGGGCGGCTTAATTTTTGAGGCTATCAATATCGGAAAATATAAATTTATTTCCGTTTCTATTTACATGGCCATGGGGTGGCTGGCCATTATTGCCTTCAAACCCATGCTTGAAGCACTCCCGCCCGGAATGTTTCAATGGTTTTTAATCGGCGGGCTGTTTTATACAGCCGGCATTATCTTCTATGTCTGTAAAAAAATACCCTATAACCATGCCATCTGGCATTTATTTGTCCTGGGCGGCAGTACCACGCATTTTTTCGCCATACTGTTTTATCTGGCCCTTCAACCTTATAGCACATAGCAATCACAAATTCTTCATGGTCGATACCAGAAGACCATCCGGACGAATCCCCCTTCAAACAATAAATTAGCCGCAGACCCACACAGATAAACGCCGATAGTTTAACCAGTTAAACAGCAATACCCCACGGTGTTTGATTTTGTTTTGGATATTTTAACCCATCTTTTTGACTAAAAAAAATAAACGTTATGATTACAGGTTGTTACTTTTTTAAGATCTTCATTATGGCACTACTTTTGTTTGTTTTCTTAATAGTTGTTTTGATCGTTCTGCCAGGCAGAGAATATAACCCCAAAGCAGAATAGATTTTTTGTTGTCGGGATTCAGGCCGTGTACTTTTTCTTACATGTACAACATTATCATTTCGGCACTGCATGGAAACGGTTACTCGATTTTGATCGGTGAGTTGTTTTCAAGTCATACCAACTGCTGTTTATTTCTTCCTTTTTCAATCGGTAACGGATACTGTGAACTAAATACACTGATGACGTGGTAGGGTTGTGGAGGAACGAGTACGTAAACATTTGCGTAGGCAGTATAAAGTTCGTACCCGAACCAGAGGATACAATCATTTTTCAACGGATTATCTTTATCGGAAACTTGGCCTGTATAAGATTCCAACCAAAGCAGAATGGATACAGGCGCAAGCCTTACAAGAACATCGGAAAGCCGTGTACGGGAAAACCGTATGCACGGTTTGATGAGGGAGCATTGATGAAAGTCTAACACCCAGAACACGTAGTAGCCGCGTGCGGCGAGGCGTCAATAAAAAATCCAAAGGATGGACTGATTCAGTGCTCTACCCTACCCTGATCTCCAAAACCTCTTGACCGTGGTGGCATAAAGTGCTACCATGTTTAACATGAAAGCAAAACACCGTAAGACATTAGCGGTCATCTTTGTCAAGCCAACCATGGCAAATATAAAATTCAGCGATATTGAGTCTCTGGTTGTGGCGCTTGGCGGTAAAATTCGAGAGGGCGATGGTTCGCGGGTGGTACTGGAACTTTCCGGCACAAGAGAATACGCACATAGACCGCATCCTGGAAAAGAAGCAAAGAAATATATGATTGAAAAAATTCGTGAATGGTTAACAGGCTTGGAGGTAAAGCCATGAACAGTATGACATATAAAGGGTATTTTGCTAAAATCAACTTTGATGAACGGGATAGTCTCTTTTGGGGCAAAGTGATTGGAATAAATGACAGTATTACCTTTGAGGGTGAAACTGTTTCACAGCTCACCGAAGATTTTCACAACGCCATTGACCATTATCTTGCCGACTGTAAAAAAGAAAGACGTACCCCTGACAAACCTCACTCCGGCAAGCTGACCTTACGCATTTCCCCTGGCATACATGCTGAAATAGCAACTGCCGCAGCTAACGCCGGAAAAAGCCTTAACAAGTGGGTAGCTGACACGCTGGATCAGATTGTTCATTCTCATTAACTGTCGATTTGAACTCGTTCCCACGGAAGACCGTGGGAATGCATATCTGAATCAATTATTCGAATGCTGAAACTTTAATTGCTAAATTTCTCAACCTTCAAAATGGGAAAAACCCGTATGGGTTCCCACGGAGGACCGTGGGAACCAGATAACCAGATAATGTACGACCTTGCCCGGCCGCACCACAATTCAAGATGTGACACTCGATATGTTGTTATGCATGGATACAAAACAGATGATTAAAGCTATCGTCGGAGGGGTGTCCCATTGTGATGCGGCCCTGATCTGATGGTTTCCGTGGGATACGGGGACAAATTGTTTGAGCGGATAAATGGCAAAAAAACTGTGTATGTCTGGCAAGCGGGACAGGCAAAAAAAATTTAGGTATTCCAATTAATCAGCGAGTTTTTGTCCTCACCACGGAAACCATCAGGGCAGGGATTACCGCAGCACAGGGTGGGTTCTTTTGTTACTTTTCTTGTCCATCAAGAAAAGTAAAAGAGAAAAAACGCTTTCATTAGGCATGATGTCATGCGAATGAGTTTACCATTGATAATTAAGTAAGCTGTCCCCGGAATTGCGCTCGGACCAAGCAGCCCGTGAGAAAAATTGAGTTCACACCTGCTACTGATCCACAAAGCCCTGTGATATGCCCTGTCAATAAGCTGCCACAGCTGCATTTGCAGATGGTCACTAAAACCACCTCAGCTTTATGGAATGAATACATTGAAAGATATCACTATCTTGGTCATTCTCCTTTGCCTGGAGCACAGCTGCGATATTTTATCACTGCTGGTGAACAAGTC
>JAGGYV010000014.1 GCA_021162325.1 Desulfobacteraceae bacterium
TACGTCATTCTTCGCCGTGATATTCTCCGACTTGCCTGGCCGCCGAGAAAAAAAAATATCGACCTTTTGGTCTATCTCCATGATGCGAACCAGCGTCGTCAGTTAGAAACCCTTGCCTCTAAAACCGGCTACCGGATTACGGTGCTTTCCTCTTTCGATAATAATTTTCCAGCCTTGTTGGCGCGCTCACGTTATTTTTTAAGCGGTTTCGGCTCCAGTTTTTATGAAGCCCTTCATCTCAACACCACTCCTCTTTGTTGGCCCGATTCCAAAGCGCATCTGAGAGATGTCCGGAAATTTTACGAGAAAATCGGATTGCCGGTTAAAGTATTGCAATCTTCTGCCGATATAGAGAGCGTGCTCTTGCCCATTTTGCAAAATGACAGCGTTATCAATCCCAAGATTCAAGACGGTACTCCACAAATAGTTAAAATTCTAGCCGAATTGGTTGAAAATTTCAAACTTGATGACATTTTGTGATTTTCCCAACGACGTCATTCCGGCGAAAGCCGGAATCCAGTAAAAACGATCTCTTCTTCCACCTACCAGTTATTTATTGCAATAGCGGTTACAGTAATGTATGTTGCAATAGTCCGATATGGGTCAAGGGAGAGATATTATGAAATTTTATGATCGTGAAAATGAAATTATTACACTGAAGAAGGTGAAAGAGGGGGCTGTCAAGGGATCTAAAATGAGTGTGATAGTTGGTCGTCGACGGATCGGCAAGACCAAACTTATTCATGAGGTCTATAAAAATGAAAATTTCATCTATTTTTTTGTTGCAAAAAAAGAGGAAAAACTTTTATGCGAAGAGTTTGTTTCGATAGTACAAACGACGTTGTCTGTTAAAATTATCGGTAAAATTACACGTTTTGCTGATCTCTTTGAATATCTCCTCCAGTTGGCGGAAAACAAAACTTTTACTCTTGCTATAGATGAATTCCAGGAGTTTTATTCGGTAAACCGTTCTATTTACTCCGAAATGCAGAATCTATGGGACAAATATAAAGATAAATCGAAACTCAATCTGCTATTGAGCGGATCGATATATTCTCTCATGAAGAAGATCTTTGAAAATGCCAAAGAACCTCTGTTTGGACGGGCAAATAGAAAAATAAATTTAAAGCCGTTTTCTGTCCCCGTTCTTAAAAGAATCATGGTTGATCACCATCCTGATTACACACCAAAAGATCTTCTGACTTTTTACATGTTAACCGGTGGAGTGGCAAAGTATGTAGAACTTTTTGTTGATGAAAACGATCTTACACATCAATCTATGATCGACTCGGTACTGCATGAAAATTCCTATTTTTTAACCGAGGGTAAGGATGTTTTGATTGAGGAGTTTGGTAAAGAATACAGCACCTACTTTTCAATCTTATCGCTGATTGCCAGCTCGAAAACATCGCGAAGCGAAATAGAATCAATCTTGGAAAAAAACACCGGAGGGTACCTGGATCGACTTGAAAATGAGTACAATATTATTAAAAGGGTAAAGCCTGTTTTTGCCAAAGAGAAAAGCCGAACGCAAAAATATCTCATAGAAGATAACTTTTTAAGTTTTTGGTTTAGATTTATTTACAAATATAAAAGTGCGGTTGAGATTGGCAACTTTAATTATCTCAAATCTATTGTCGATAGAGATTTTTCCACCTATGCAGGCCGGTTCCTGGAAAAATATTTTATTGAGCAACTAAAAGCAACAAATGAGTTTTCACAAATTGGAACATATTGGGAAAGAGGGCATAAAAATGAGATCGACATTGTTGCGGTCAATGATCTTGATAAGAGAATTTTGTTTGCTGATGTTAAAATCAATAAAAATAGATTAGATTTGAAAATCGTTGAAGCAAAGTCCGAAAAACTTGTCCAAAAATTTAAAGGCTGGACAATAGAATATAAAGGCTTTTCCCTTGAAGATCTTCGTTAAACAATCACTGGAAGCAGGGGATGGCCCGCATTGTACCGCCTTGGTAAAGATTCTAATAGAAGATCAATTGGAGGTATTATGATGCCAGCTACATTGCCACTTGAAAAAATGTCAATTTCCGACAAAATTTCAACAATGGAACTTTTGTGGGATGATATCTGCAGAAATGTTCCTGAGTTTATTTCACCATCATGGCATGGTGACATTTTGAAAAAAAGAGAAGAAAGTCTAAAACAAGGAAAGGATGAGTTTGAAGATTGGGAAAAAGCTAAGAAAGATATTTGGAATGCCATTTCATGAAGATAAAAATCTTAAAAGCCGCAAAAAATGACTTAAGAGAAGGGTACTATTTTTACGAATCTCAGCAGACAGGTTTGGGAGCATACTTTCTTGAAACCCTTTCTTCAGATATTGAGTCTCTCAAATTATTTGCTGGAATACACAGTATTCATTTTGAAAAATATTATCGACTTCTTTCTAAACGATTCCCTTTCGCTGTTTATTATCAACTCAGCAAAAACGAAGTCAGAGTTTATGCTGTGGTCGACTGTCGCAGAAGTCCTGCATGGATAAGAAATAAATTTGATTAACAATATCCCTTACATTCAAATCGGTTCTCGAAAAATCGGCGCAGGTTTTCCGGTTTATATCATTGCCGAACTCTCGGCCAATCATCGCCAGGATTTTGGTGAAGCGGAAAAACTTGTGCGAGCTGCCAAGGCGTCCGGAGCTGACGCCATCAAATTGCAAACTTATACGGCTGATACTCTTACTATTGATTGTCAGGCGGAATGTTTCATTCAGCCGCAAGGAAGTTTATGGCAAGGACGCACTCTGTATGATCTCTATCAAGAGGGTTCTATGCCCTGGGAGTGGCAACCTAAATTGAAAGAGCTGGCTGATGACCTTGAGATCGATCTTTTTTCGACAGCATTTGACCCGACGGCGGTTGATTTCCTCGAACAAATGGCTGTACCGGCCTATAAACTTGCCTCTTTTGAAATAGTTGACCTGCCCTTGATTAAAAAAATCGCCGCAACCGGCAAGCCGATTATTATGTCGACCGGCATGGCCACTCTGCGCGAGATTGACGAAGCGGTGAACACGGCAAGATCAACCGGTGCATCCCAGATAGCATTGTTGAAATGCACCAGTGCTTATCCCGCGAAAGCTTCCGACATGAATCTTAAGACTATTTCCCAGCTCTCTAAAACGTTTAATCTTCCTGCCGGCTTGTCTGACCACTCTGAAGGTGTCACCATCCCGATTGCCGCCGTCGCTGTCGGCGCCACTATTATAGAAAAACATTTTACCCTCTCACGAAAAAACGAGAGTCTGGATAGTGCGTTTTCTCTGGAACCGCAAGAATTCAAGGAGATGGTCAAAGCTGTTCGTTTAACCGAACAGGCCCTCGGTCAGGTCTGTTTTGGTCCGGCCAATGAGGAGCGTGAGAATGTAAATTTTCGTCGCTCTTTATTCATTGTTAAAGATATGAAAGAGGGGGATGTTTTAACTCCAGAAAACTTTCGCTCAATCAGGCCCGGAGGCGGAATTTCTCCCAAATATTATGATCTGCTTTTAGGGAAAAGAGTTAAAAAAAATGTGTGCGAAGGAACTGCCTTGACCTGGGAGTTGATGTTGTAGCCTTGTTTTGGAAAATAGGATGAAAAATGAAAAATCTGAGTAAGAAGAAAATTTTAGTTACTGGTGGTGCAGGATTTCTTGGTTCCCATCTTTGTGAGCGTTTGCTTGCAGATGGAAATGATGTACTTTGCGTTGATAACTATTTCACCGGCGCAAAAGAAAATATTGAACACTTGCTGAGCAACCCTCGATTTGAGATAATGCGTCACGATGTTACATTTCCCTTATATGTCGAAGTCGATGAAATATATAATCTTGCTTGTCCTGCTTCACCAATTCACTACCAATTTGACCCAGTCCAGACCACCAAGACCAGTGTTCATGGGGCCATCAATATGTTGGGATTGGCCAAGCGAGTAAAAGCAAAAATATTTCAGGCATCTACCAGCGAGGTCTATGGTGATCCGAAAGTTCATCCCCAGCCTGAGAGTTATTGGGGGCATGTCAATACAATAGGTGTTCGTTCTTGCTATGACGAAGGTAAGCGCTGTGCTGAGACACTTTTTTTTGATTATCATCGCCAACATAACCTTCGTATCAAAGTAGCCAGGATTTTCAATACTTATGGGCCGCGTATGCATCCTAATGACGGTCGAGTTGTCTCTAATTTTATTGTCCAAGCCCTCCAAAATGAACCTATAACTATTTATGGTGATGGCTCTCAAACTCGATCGTTTTGCTACGTTGATGACTTAATCGAGGCATTTATCCGGTTGATGGCTACCGATGATGATTTTATCGGTCCAATAAATATTGGCAATCCAAGAGAATTTACCATCAAGCAATTGGCCGAAAAGGTGATTGATCTAACTAATTCCACCTCTGAATTAGTATACAAACCCCTGCCAAGCGACGATCCTGTTCAGCGTAATCCTGACATTACTTTGGCCGGTGAGAAATTGAGCTGGGAGCCAATCATAGAGCTTAGGGAAGGTTTGATTAAAACGATTAAGTATTTTGTTGGAGTACTTGAGTCGTGTCAGGAATAGCCAATTAATTATTACAAAAAAAATAATCCAAAATAGGGGTGTTAGCAGCGCCCTGCATATTTGAAGCGTAACAATCTTCTTAAACACTTAAGACGCAATGGTTGTTACCTTAAACGAGAAGGAGGCAGTCATTTTTTGTGGTGTAATCCTCAAACAGGGCATTCCGAAGCGGTTCCAAGGGATACTGAAATCCCCGACAGACTAGCTAAAAAAATCTGTAAGGCTCTCTCTTTAAAAGCGATCTCATAACTAATGATATCTAATAATAATAATCCCTACATTCAAATCGGTTCTCGAAAAATCGGCACAGGAGTTCCAGTTTATATCATTGCTGAACTTTCAGCCAATCATCGCCAGGATTTTGGTGAGGCGGAAAAACTTGTGCGAGCCGCCAAGGCGGCCGGAGCTGACGCCGTCAAATTGCAAACTTATACGGCCGATACTCTTACTATTGATTGTCAGGCCGAATGTTTCATTCAGCCGCAAGGAAGTTTATGGCAAGGACGCACTCTGTATGATCTCTATCAAGAAGGTTCTATGCCTTGGGAGTGGCAACCAAAACTCAAAAAACTGGCTGATGATCTCGATATCGATTTTTTTTCGACACCATTTGACCCGACAGCGGTTGATTTTCTCGAAAAGATGGCAGTACCGGCCTATAAACTGGCCTCTTTTGAAATAGTTGACCTGCCCTTGATTAAAAAAATCGCCGTAACCGGCAAGCCGATTATTATGTCGACCGGCATGGCCACCCTGCGCGAGATTGACGAAGCGGTGAGTACGGCAAAATCATCCGGTGCATCCCAGATAGCATTGTTGAAATGCACCAGCGCCTACCCCGCGAAAGCCTCTGAAATGAATCTTAAAACTATTTCCCATCTTTCTAAAACGTTTAATCTCTCTGCTGGCTTGTCTGACCACTCGGAAGGTGTCACTATTCCGATTGTCGCCGTCGCCGTCGGCGCCACTATTGTGGAAAAACATTTTACTCTCTCACGAAAAAACGAGAGTTTGGATAGTGCCTTTTCTCTTGAACCGCAAGAATTCAAGGAGATGGTCAAAGCCGTTCGTCTAACCGAACAGGCTCTCGGCCAGATTTGTTTTGGACCAGGCAAAGATGAACATGAGAATGTCAATTTTCGTCGCTCTTTATTTATTGTTCAAGATATGAAAGAAGGTGATCTTTTAACTCTGGAAAACCTTCGTTCAATCAGGCCCGGAGGCGGAATTATGCCAAAATATTTTGATCTTGTTTTAGGAAAAAGAATCAGAGAATCTGTGTCAAAAGGTACGGCTTTGACTTGGGGGTTGTTGTGAAAAATAACGAAGAATTTGAAGGGCACTTGCCCTTTGGCAAAAATAAAATTCCTAAGTTGGATAGTCTACGTGGTTGAAAGTTGCGGCTGAAAAGTCAGGCGCAAGAGCCACACCAACTGAAAATAAGCCAACATCGTTGATAAAAATCATAATGTGGACTTTTAAGAATGCAAATATCATCATTTTTAGTTAAATTTAAGTCTAAATTGAATTGCAACGAAACAATGATGCACGCATAATTTTATACCTGTAAAAACTTTTGATGACATCATCATGTTTAATTATCGAAATTTTTACATAGGTTTTTTTAAGCTACCGGATCGATTTAGGAAGCCTTTATAAGTGGAGAATTTATGGGCAGGGTTTTGATTGTGGGTGGGGCTGGATACATTGGGTCCCATGTCAATAAGGGTTTGTTCAGCCGGGGTTATGATACCGTGGTGTTTGACAACCTGTCTACTGGGCACCGTGATGCAGTAAAGTGGGGAGATTTTGTTCTTGGCTGTCTTTCGGATGAAGTCCAACTTGAACTACTTTTTAAGGAATACGATATTAGTTCTGTCTTGCATTTTGCTGCATTTGCTTATGTCGGTGAATCAGTTGAGGATCCGGAAAAGTATTACCGGAACAATGTTGCAAACACTGTAAACCTATTATCAGTAATGAGGAAATATAATGTAAATAATTTTATTTTTTCTTCTACCTGTGCAACCTATGGGGATCCCGAATATATTCCCATCGATGAGAGTCATCCACAAAATCCAATTAATCCCTACGGTCAAACGAAGCTGATTGTCGAAAAAATGCTTGAAGACTTTGCATCATCATATTCAGAGTTTAAATATGTGTCTTTGAGATATTTTAACGCTGCCGGTGCTGCAGCAGATGTGGAGATCGGGGAAAACCATAATCCGGAAACCCACCTGATACCACTTGTCCTTGATGCCGCCTCCGGTAAAAGAGATAAAATTTTAGTTTTTGGTGATGATTACGATACTGAAGATGGGAGTTGCATAAGAGACTACATCCATGTCTCAGATTTAGCTAATGCGCATATTCTTGCTTTGGAGTTTCTGGCCCATAATAACCGATCGCTTAAGTTGAATCTTGGAAATGGAAAGGGATATTCAGTAAAGAATGTTATCGATGTTGCGCGGATTGTTACTGGTAAGGAGATTGTCTCTGAAATTGTAGGGAGGCGACCTGGCGATTCCCCAGCTTTGGTCGGAAGTGCAGAAAAAGCAAAACAGGTGTTACGCTGGGAACCTGAATATACTGAGTTACAACCAATTATTGAAACAGCCTGGAAATGGCATCAAAAATTAAATTTATAGAGTTTTAGTATCCCTGGGGAGATTGGTTTTATTCAAAGTGAACTATGATCAAATAATATATAGTTATAGAGAGAATCAATATGAAAACAGATTTTAAAGATTATTTAGTTAAAAAGAAAGCGCAAAAAAAAATAGAGGCGTTGTCAAATAAATACAAAGGAAAAAAAATAATTCTTTATGGTGCAGGTTTATTCGCAAA
>JAGGYV010000195.1 GCA_021162325.1 Desulfobacteraceae bacterium
ATCCCAAGCTTTGAATTATTTATTTCACCGGACTGGCGTGGTACAAGCGGAAAATATTATGCGGATCAGCCGTCGTATCGAAGCGGAAATTATGTCAAAGGAATCCGTATTGAATTTAAAAACGGCAAGGTAATCAGTGCGACAGCAGAAGAAGGAGAGGATTTTTTAAAAAAGCAACTATCCATGGATGCCGGGTCATCAAAACTCGGCGAATTTTCTTTAACCGACAAAACCTTCTCAAAAATCAACCTGTTTATGGCCAACACGCTGTTTGACGAAAACTACGGGGGGAAATATGGTAACTGTCATGTAGCACTGGGGGCTTCCTATTCCGATACCTACAGCGGAAAGCCATCAGAGTTAACCAAAGAGATGAAAACAAATCTGGGCTTTAATGATTCCGCACTTCACTGGGATATCGTTAATACGGAAAAGAAAAGAGTTACCGCGCACCTGGCGGGAGGCAAAAAAAATGTTATCTATGAAAACGGCCGGTTTACTTACTAAAAGTATAAACAAATGAACAAACCGCTAATTTTAAAAAATACCATCCAAAAATACGCATGGGGATCTCATATTGCCATTCAGCAACTGACGGATACTGCCCCATCGGAAGAGCCATGGGCGGAACTCTGGATGGGGGCTCATCCTAAATCACCGTCAAAAGTCCAAATTGACGGACAATGGGTTTCTCTTGATGAATTAATCCATCGTTTTCCGAAAAAAATTCTGGGAGAAAAAACAGCAAAAAAATTTAACAATACCCTGCCCTACCTGCTTAAGGTTCTGGCAGCCGAACAGCCGCTTTCCATCCAGGCCCATCCAAATGCCGCACAGGCGCAAACCGGTTTTAACCGCGAAGCTGATGCAGGTCTCGATATCAACGCACCCACAAGAAATTATAAAGACAGGAGCCACAAGCCCGAATGCATCTGTGCGCTGACCCCCTTTACCGGATTAAAGGGTTTTCGGAAAATTGATTCTGCCGTCGATCTGCTTGCGTGTTATTGTCCGAAGACCATGTCTGAAGGCATCAAAGCACTTAAAAACAAAAACTTAAAAATTTTTTTCCAATCTTTGATGGAACTTCCACAGTCTCAAAAAAAAACGGTGATACAAGAAGCCATTGAAAATTCCAAAAAACAAATTGCCCCCGATATTACAAGTGAATGGATTCTCAAACTTTACCAACAATACCCGAATGACATCGGCGTTATTTCACCGCTATTTTTAAACCTGTTTTGCCTGGAACCCGGCCAAGCCCTCTTCCTGCCGGCCGGTGAACTTCATGCATACCTATATGGACTTGGCATTGAATTGATGGCCAATTCCGATAATGTCCTAAGAGGCGGCCTGACACCGAAACATGTAGACGGGCCCGAACTTTTGAATATATTGAATTTTGCCGAATCAGAAATTGACATTCTCCTGCCGGAAAGTGTATCCGACTGCGAAGGAACGTACCCAGGTGTTGCCGAAGAATTCGATCTGTCAGTGATTCAGGTCAGTGATTCAAGAACATATGTTTCCCCGAAAAATCGAAGTGTTGAGATCCTGTTGTGTACCCGAGGAAACGCGGACCTGTCGTACGATTCGGGTACGGTTAAATCCATTCATATAAAAAAGGGGGATTCGGTTTTAATTCCCGCTGCGGCAAACGTTTACCAGCTCAACGGCAAAGCTGCATTTTACAAGGCAAGCGTGCCTGTCTGATTTTAAATTGTCATACAAAGCCATTTCATACCCATGAACTTAAAAATTAATGAAATTTTTTACAGTATACAGGGAGAATCCCTATATGCCGGTCTCCCCTGTATATTTATCCGGCTAACCGGCTGCAATCTGCGCTGTTTATATTGTGATACGCAATATGCATATGAAGAAGGCCGTGTCGTTACCATCCGGGAAATTATTGACACCCTCTCTCAATACGCCTGTAAACTTGTTGAAATCACCGGTGGGGAACCTTTGTGCCAGAGTGCCACGCCTATGTTAATCACAAAATTAATTGAAAAAGGGTATATCGTTCTTTTGGAAACAAACGGCAGCAAAGATATAAGGCTTGCTGATCCGCAATGTATCAAAATCGTTGATATCAAATGTCCGGCCAGCGGAGAATCTGAAAACAATGATCTGGAAAATTTAAACCGTTTAACCGAAAATGACCAGCTGAAATTTGTCATTAGCGACAGAGATGATTATGAATATGCCAAGAAGATCATTTTTTCCGCCTGGACGCCACCATTTCCAGTCCCGATTTTATTTTCTGCGGTTCACCCGGCTTTGGATCCCGCATTGCTTGCGAAATGGATACTTGAAGACAATCTGAATGTAAGGCTCCAAATTCAGCTCCACAAAATCCTCTGGCCGAATGAAGATAAAGGCAGATAAAGTTAATGAATGTTCCTGAAAAAAATGCGATTATTTTATCCAGCGGCGGCCTTGATTCCACCACCGCGCTCGCCATTGCACGATCTGAAAATTATCAATGTTTTACGCTAAGTTTCTTTTACGGCCAGCGCCATCGGCAGGAATTACAGGCCGCAGAAAAAATATCAAAAATATTGGGTGCTGCAAAACATTATGTGGTCAATGTCGACCTTTCATCAATCGGCGGTTCTGCGTTAACCGACGATATTGATGTTCCCAAAAACAGAAGCGAAGAAGAAATCAGCACCGGTATCCCTGTAACCTATGTTCCGGCCAGAAATACGATTTTCCTCTCTTACGCCCTGGCCTGGGCAGAAGTTCTTGAGGCATCGGATATATTTATCGGCGTCAATGCAATCGATTACAGCGGCTATCCGGACTGCCGCCCGGAGTACATCGCCGCTTTTGAAAAAATGGCCAACCTGGCGCTTAAATCCACTGTCGAAGACCGCAACGCCATTCACATTCGAACACCGTTGCTGCACATGAGCAAGGCGGAAATCATCAGAACCGGGATAAAACTTAATGTTGATTATTCCCTGACCCACAGCTGCTATGATCCGGATAAATATGGGAAGGCATGCGGCACTTGCGACAGCTGTCTTCTGAGAAAAAAAGGGTTTGCTGAGGCCGGGGTTGCCGATCCGACAATTTATAAGGACTCTTTGTAGCGGAAACCTTTAGGTTTCCATTTAAATATGGCGGTCTAAAGACCTCCGCTACATGGTTTCATCATAAATCCGAACCAATATTTTTCCCTGACTTATTGAGAAAATACGTACCATGTATGTAAACGCTTGTTGAAAATCATAAAAAAAATGAAAATAGCCTTTTTCCATTATCATCTCAAACCCGGCGGGGTGACGACGGTCATTAAACAGCAGATGCATGCGGTTAAAGATGATTGTGAGATTCTGATGATCACCGGTGAAGCACCGGACAAAAATTTTCCGTTTAAAACCATCGTGATTCCGGAAATCGCCTATGATCAGCCCGGCGCCAATCAACCACCACCTGAAGAAACCGCAAAAAAAATTATCAATGAAATCGCTGATCACTGGCCTTCCGGATGCGACATCCTGCACATTCATAATCCTTTGCTTGCCAAAAACAGGCGATTTTTAAAAATCCTGTCCGCACTTAAGGATAACCATATCCGTCTATTCCTTCAGGTGCATGATTTTGCCGAAGACGGCCGACCCTGGATTTATTATACAAATGAGCCCTATCCGTCCGACTGCCATTACAGCGTTATTAATTCCCGTGATTATAACATTCTTGTTCAATCCGGACTGAAAAAAACCGGCCTGCATCTTCTGCTGAACATGGTCACCGCGTTTAATTTGTCTCCAAAGAGAAAACATGCAAAAAATTTTGTTTTATATCCTGTTCGCGCTATACGAAGAAAAAATATCGGTGAAGCCATTTTCCTCTCATTATTTTTCCCCAGGGATTTGACCCTGGCAATCACCCTGCCCCCCAACAGCCCCCGGGACTGGCATTATTACAATCTCTGGAAGCAGTTTGTTGCTGAAAAACATTTAAACGTGTTTTTTGAAGCGTCTGAAAGCCATGATTTTAAAACTCTGGTACAATCCGCCAAAAGCATTATTACCACCAGCATTTCAGAAGGATTCGGGTTTTCATATCTTGAAC
>JAGGYV010000123.1 GCA_021162325.1 Desulfobacteraceae bacterium
CAGTGTTTAACAGGTTATGAAAGTTTCAACAATTGCAGCAATTGCAACACCCCCCGGGCATGGCGGGATTGGTATTATTAAAATATCAGGACCTGACGCAATTGCTATTGGCCTGTCTGTTTTCAGGCCAATAGCGGCTTCGCATGATTCAAACCACCACGCTGACCCCGGGCTCGGCTCTTTTTATCCAAAATCCCGTTATTTATATTACGGCCATGTTGTCGATGGTGTCTCCGAACGTATCCTTGATGAAGCCTTGTTTGTCGTTATGCGGGCCCCCTGCTCCTATACGGCAGAGGATGTCGTTGAAATACAATCCCATGCCGGGCCTGTTCTTCTGAAAACAATTCTAAGAGTATTGATCAAAAAGGGTGTCCGGCTCGCGGAACCTGGAGAGTTCACACGCCGCGCATTTTTAAACGGGCGGCTTGATCTAACGCAGGCTGAGGCGGTTGTTGATATAATTAACGCCCGCTCCGAAAAAGCCGTCGATATGGCTATGGCTCAGATTTCCGGTGAGTTCCATTTTGTCATACAATCCCTTCGTTCTGTCTTGCTGGAGATTTTGACGTATATCGAAGCCGCAATTGATTTCCCGGATGAGCTCGATGGTGATATCGATGTAAAATTATTGATAGCACGCTTAGATGATGAGTTGATAGCAAAAATAAAGAAGCTTATTGCGCGTTGCGAGGAGCTGAGTTTTTTCAGAGAAGGCCTGAAGATTGTGATTGTCGGTGGTCCCAATGTGGGCAAATCAAGTCTGATGAACCGCTTGATCAACAAAGAGCGGTCGATTGTTACTGACATTCCCGGAACCACGCGGGATTTTATTGAAGACTCCTTTATTGTAAATGGAGTTCCCCTTGTGCTGACGGATACAGCCGGTATACATGAAAATCCGGACAGTGTTGAACAGATTGGTATCGAGAAAGCGTGGGAGTATATTTCCGGGGCCGATATTCTACTGTATACAGTGGATGCCGGCAAATCCGTAACACCTGACGATCTTGATCTTTTTAAAAAGCTTCAGCACAAAAAAATAATTATTGTAATCAATAAAATTGATTTGCCGGAGGAGCAAATACGGTTTGATTTTCCCAGGCAATGGCATCAGAATGGAAAGAATGATTGCTCTCGGATATCAGCCTTGCATAATCAGGGGCTTGACGATTTAAAAGCGCGTATCGCTGAAACAGCCTTCAATTCGGATTTTAATGTCGAAGATAAAATTGTGCCCAATTTGAGGCATAAACTTTCCCTGGAAAAAGCCCTGCTTTCCTTGGGCTCAGCCAGGGCCGGGCTTGATCAATCGATCCCGTTTGAGTTGGTTTCGATTGATTTGAAGTCATCGCTTGATGCGGTGTCTGATATTACCGGAGAAAACATTAAGCCAGATATCCTTGATAATATCTTCAGTCGATTCTGCATCGGAAAATAGATTGGAAAATGAAATTGTTTCACGTGAAACATTTTGAGAAACAGGATAGAGGAAACAACGGTTTCATTCGGATGACTAAAAATTTAAATTTTATGGCATGGCGTCGTTGTGCTGAATAAGCGGGAGGAAGTATAGATGAAAATAGATTTAATACCCTATTTTGAACAATATGAAGCACTGGTTTCAAAAGCAGAAAGTGTTTTTGAACAGGTTAAAACCAGGTATCCGGATGAGGTGAAATGTAAAGAAGGGTGTTCGGATTGTTGTCATGCCTTATTTGACCTCACATTGATTGAATCTTTGTACATTAATTCCCGGTTTAATGAACTGTTTAACGGAAAAGAAAAAAACGATCTGATTGAGAAAGCTAACAAAGCAGATCGGCAGATATATAAAATAAAAAAAGAAGCATTTCGATCCACGCAGGGCGGCAAAGAGGAAGAGGCGGTTGTCGAAGAAGTCGGTCAGAAGCGTATCCGTTGTCCGTTGCTCGGGAAAGAAAATCTATGCGAAATGTATGCATTTCGACCCATTGCATGTCGAGTGTATGGTATTCCGCAGGCAATTGGCGGCAAAGGGCGCACATGCGGTTTGTCCGGTTTTAAGGCGGGCGAAAGTTATCCGACGCTAAATCACGACATCGTTCATGATCAATTGATGGTTTTATCCTCTGAACTGGTTCAAGGTATTCAATCAAGCTATATTCAGATGGCTGAAATACTGGTCCCTCTGTCCATGGCACTGATTACTGATTATAGCGAGGAATATCTGGGGATCAAAACTGAAAATGAACCTGGAAGCAATAAAGAGAACGGAGGCAATGATGACTGATTCCTCTAAAGACGAAGCGTTTCGAAAACAGACGATTTTTGACAGCATGGCCCCACGGCGACAGAAACAGATTCTTAAAAGGGGGTTTGAAAAATGGGATCCGTTTCAGGAACCCAAGGACCCCATTGATATTCGCCAGGATAAAACCAAAAGGACCTCCCAGGTGCTGATCCGTGAATTTCTTCAGGTACTGGAGTCTGACGATTACAGTACGGATTATGCTAACGGCGCATTTGAAATATGTATTGGGATTATTAATGAGAATGAGAAATCTCAGGGCATGTTTGACTTTGCATGCTGGTATCAGGCGTTATTAATAAAAGAAGGCTTTAGAAACAAATAAATTTTTATTAAATTTTTGTTTTGTTAAGTAGATCTTCAGCCACGGTTATGGGAAAATAATAAAATTTGTTGCTTGAAGCAAAAAGAGAGGCCGTGAACCGTTGTTTTTGAGACGAACGCATGGCTATTCATCCAATTGTTCAGGGTTCGTTGAATCGTTTAAGATAGGGGCCATGGTCGTTTTTTTCTGTCTAAAATTGTTTTTAACGTGCGCTTCAGCCGCGCGAGGAACGATCGTCGGCTGGAAGCGATGGTTGAACGAAGCCGCTGACGCGGCGAAAAAACAAAAATAGTGTATACTTCTTTTATGTGTCCAATTCCGGGCACTTATAAAAAAGGAGTATACCATGAAACAAGCAGAAGTAAATCGATTTAACA
>JAGGYV010000085.1 GCA_021162325.1 Desulfobacteraceae bacterium
ATCCTTTTTTCGCTTTGTTTTGATCTTGTCCTAACAGGGACAACAACCAGCCTGTTTCCAAACATTCTTACAAAGAAAATTTTGATTTAAAAAATTGTTTAATTTCCAGTAAGTTATTAAAAATGAAGGAAGATCCCAATGATTAACAATTAAGATACGACCCCTTTTATTCTTTTATTTATTTTGATCCAGGACACCATGGCCGTTGAGTTGATCCGAGGTCCAGTATTCACCGACATCAACATCGATAGTCACTTTTTTCCCGGATTGTATATGAGTAATCAATAATTTATTTTTTCCAATATTATCAATAGTAACCCTGTCTCCTTTTTTTACCGGAAGATGATAACTTTGTAATTTGGCGGGATGGGAGACTGTCCAAAATTCACCGACATTAATATCTACACCCAATTTATTTTCTATAGACTGTTCAGGTGCAGTGTCTGCAGCGGCAACAACAAGGGAAAAAGCCGAAAAGAGAATCAGCGGTATTCAGATCTAATCCCTTGATATAGATTCGTACTGTCTGCGGGTCTCTTTTGTCATAATTGATCCGGATGAATAAGAAAAAAAAGTTTATCCTCTTTAATCAAATTTAATCAAAAAAAACAAAAGATAGAAATCCTTACGGAGGCTCTCGCTGGACAGCCCCCGGATTTTTTTCCGGGATGCCCCTACTTTTCAGAACCGACAGCAGCAGAAGTCGCTACGCCTGCGGTAAACAGCATCACAAAAGCGATGCCTAAACCAAAACATCGGACCAGAACGAATCAATTCCTCTCACCCATTTTTTGCTTACCCTTCTCTTATTTTCAAAATTTTAAGCCTTTAAACTTGTTTTTTAATTCCTGAAGAAGCTTTCCCGTATCCTTTTTACTGCCGGTAATTGTCTGATGCATAGAGCCATGATGCCCCATATTGATCCCCATAACCGTCATTACGCTATCCACTTTTTTATACCCGGAAGGCAGTCTAAAGTGCGCTTTACCGGGCATACCGGGATCGATATTTCTAAATTCCATGACGTTGCCCTTCTCTGATTTTGTTCGCAGCGGCATATCAAACCTGTCACTGACCCAGATAGTCGACTTGTGCGTCATGGTCATTCCCATAACCTTGAATGTATTGGAAACCAGCTTTTTAATGCAGTCGTAACCGCTGACTCCCTCTTCTCCAAGCACCTTGATCATCCTGGCCTGTTTGAAATCTTTAATTCCCATGGATTGATCACCAAAATCCATGACAGCATATATCTTTTTATCATGGTTGATCAGATATTGCTTATGTTTGTCCTTAAGACACAGCAGGGAGATATCTCTTTTCGGCATGTCCCGGACATTTTGAGGCCCTATCAGTCCATCTATTCTTATGCCATTGGGGGTAAAAAAGGTCTTTGAGGTACCGGTGATATCTCCTTTCGGTCCGATAGAAACATAGTCAGCCGTAAAATTTTCTATCTTGTCGCCGGAAAAGCCCGGTGGACATGAGAGAAGGATAAGAAAAGGGAGTAGAACCAATCCCCTGAACCTAAAATTAAGTATAAATCTTGTACTGAACGATACCATATCAAATTCTCCTAAACATAAAAAATCTGTTCATTGTGGTTTCAGACAATAAATGAGTACAAAGCCGGTTAGCGGGTCGGTGCCATACCTCTATTTGCGGGTCGGTGCCGTACCTCTATTTACGGTTATGACCGCAGTAAATTTACCACTGTTCCGGTATTCCCCATTTAATGTGCAATCATTAATTCCGAGATACAAAGCACCGTTCTTCCCGGAAAAAATCAGTCGCCGGCCAACAAAAAAATTCGGATGCCCGACGTTTCCAATAAGGGCACAGTGACTCATCCCCATTTCCGGGTCATTGCAATAATTATGGTTATAGGGCCAGCTATTCATATAATCTTCAATTCCCCAACCATCAGGATCAACACCGGACACAGATTCTTCATTTGAAAAATAGACTTTTCCCGATGCCTTGATCGTAACGGTATCCTGCGGGCGTACCTGGATTCCGGTATTGACCCATGCCTGATTTCCACGAATCTGCACGATTTTCGTTTCCTTCTTTTTTAGTTTGGGAGCATGTCCGGCAAAAACCCAGGATATTCCAAAAAGCAGAAAACTCACAGACAAAACGATAATAAACAATTTGCTTTTTACTTGTCCCTGATTCATTTCTCCTCCTATCGTTAATAGTTAATTATCAGGTTCATGACGAAAAAGCTCATCACGATGCTACACGCTGACTTGGCAGGTGAACCCATTTCCGTTCCGGCAAGGCTTGCACAAGGTAATTTTATTCAACTTCAGCCCAGGGTATTATTTTGGCAAGTTGAACCCAGCGATTTTTGCTTATCAACTTTCCGCCAAAGGGTAGCTTGAAATTTTCAAATTCCATCTGCTTGAGTGTGTCTTTGTACATGTCGAATCAAATCCCAAATGCAAGGTTTGGGGGGGGGGAACTCGCTGTTTCTCATTCACTTTTTCTCACTACTATGCCAAGTATTTGATAAAATTTCAAGCGAATATGTATTTATCAGTAGCTACTATACAGTAATAAACGACTAAATCAAAGTGGGCAACCCGCAATCCATGCGCCCCAAAAAAAAGTCAGACATGCACAAGATACGCCACAAAAATTGGCGAAATCCTGAATGATGCGTGTAAAGAAAACAAAAGTTTTATTAACTCCGGTCAAACGTTAAGGTGTATATAAAATTTTTGATCTCTATGATTCATTTTAAATTTTTACAAATCCGTCAATGCCGCTTCAATCTCCTCAGCCACCCTTTTGGCTGCTTCCACCGGATCTTTTGCGTCCCGTATCGGACGGCCGATGACCAGGTAATCAGACCCGTTTTTAACGGCTTCGGCCGGCGTGACAATCCGCCGCTGATCATCATTGCCGGCCTGCCATGCCGGACGGATTCCCGGGGTAACCGCACAAAAATCTTTTCCAAACATTTCTTTGATCATTTTCACTTCATGCCCGGAACAGACCACACCCGCACAACCGGCAGCATTGGCCATTTCCGCACGTTTATGCACAAGCGCTGCTAAATCCGACGAATAGGCATCCTTATATCCGGCGGCGGCAATTTCTTCTGCTGAAATGCTGGTCAGCACGGTCACGCCGAGCACCCCCACCGCACTGCCGCCGCCCGCCACGGCTGCTTCAAGCATCCGGGAGGACTCACCACAATGAACGGTTGCAAATTTAACCCCTAAATCAGCCACGCGCCCCATTGCCCGTTCAACCGTCATCGGGATATCATGAAGCTTTAAGTCCAGAAAAATTTCCGCACTGCCGGACGATTGAATTATCCGGATAATTTCCGGACCGGCCTGAATAAAAAGCTCCAACCCCACCTTAAACATTCCCACAGATTCGGAAAGCAGCTCAATATATCGGGCGGCTTTTTTAACCGTTGATACATCAAGGGGGAATATAATATAATTTTGTGGTGACTTCATTTTTTCTCCTAATTTTTATTTAACTGTTTAAATCTATAACTCAAAAGGACCATCGCATAAAGATTTTTCTGTAAAAAAAGAAAATCGCATCTAAAACAGAAGCCTCACACCGCTTGATTCATTCCAATCTGTAAGTTCTTAAAAAAACAGTTGAAAATATTCTTCTTGAAATGGTATGAATTCAAAAATATAATTATTAACCTGAAACCCGAATGATTTAATCAGGCGCACTGTTTTAATTCGCCATGCCCCGGAAACAACCATGACCGATTTAAAAAAACAAACCAACATCAATGAAGCCCGGCAGTTGCTGTTTAGAAAGCTGCCCGGTATCGACCATCTTTTAGAAATTGCAAAACAGGATCTGACATTAAGAGATACCCCCAGAACACTCCTGACCAATTCCGTCCGCCAGATAGTGGCGCGTCTCCGAAATACTATTCTTGAAGACCATCAAAAAATTCATGAAAGCGATTTCACTGACACAGCCATCCTGGAACGAATTAAAAAATCCATCACGTCCGCCATGACCCTGAACCTGACCCGCACCATCAATGCGACCGGGGTGGTGGTTCACACCAACCTGGGCCGATCATTGCTGGCAAAAGAAGCCCTTGAGCATATTCAAATGATCTCCGGCCGGTACGCCAACCTGGAATATAACCTGGCGACCGGTAAACGCGGCCTGCGATACACGGCGGTTGAAGACATTCTCTGTGAACTCACCGGGGCTGAATCGGCCATGGTGGTCAATAACAATGCCGCCGCAGTCCTTCTATGCATGGACACCATTGCCAGGCACCGGGAAGTCATTGTCTCCAGAGGCGAACTGGTGGAAATCGGCGGATCATTCCGCATCCCGGATGTAATGGAAAAAAGCGGTGCCGTCTTAAAAGAGGTTGGAACCACCAACCGAACCCACTTAAATGATTATAAACGCGCCATCAATGATCATACAGGCCTCCTCCTAAAAGTTCATACGAGCAACTACGGCATTATCGGCTTCACCTCAGCCGTTCCCTTAAAAGAACTGGTAGCGCTCGGCGAACAGCATCACCTGCCGGTAATGGAAGATCTCGGAAGCGGCACGTTAATCGATTTTTCAAAATACAGTCCATTAAAGGAACCCACGGTCCAGGATTCGGTGAAAACAGGTGCTGATATTATTACATTCAGTGGCGACAAACTGCTCGGCGGACCGCAGGCAGGGATTATTTTAGGGAACCGGGACATTATTGAAAAAATCAGGCAAAACCCCTTAACCCGTGCCCTTCGAATCGACAAATTAACCCTTGCGGCATTGGAAAGCACGCTGAGGCTGTACCGGGATGAAAAAAAAGCAATCAAAACAATCCCGACACTTTATTTGCTGACCTGCCCGATTGAGACAATAGAAAACAAAGCAATCAAACTCAAAGAAATTCTTGATCAGCTAAACGACCAAAGGCTGTCAGCGACCCTGATTGATTCCACGTCAAAGGCTGGCGGCGGTTCTCTTCCGCTATCTGAACTGCCGACCAAATGCATTGGGATCAAAATCAGTAAAAAGAGTGCCGGCGTCATCGAAAAAACCATGCGCGGAAATGATCCTCCGGTTATCGGCCGGATAGAAGATGATATATTTTTAATGGATATGCGAACCGTTGCGGAAGATGAGCTGACGGAAATTGCCAATGCGATACGAACCTGTTTAAAAGGGTCTTAATTATGCCTCAACTCACTGAAGAAATCCACCGGAGTCAGATTTCAAATCAGCAATTTTTATTTTCTAAAACCGACATTACTCCTGAAACAGAAATATCAGACCCTCCGGTAATTCTTTCGACTGATAAATTAAAAGAAAAATATCCCGAGATATTAGCTGAAGACATTTTTCATGATACCGCCATCGCTCTTGTAGGGGATGCCAAAACGTTTGGCGTCATGGTGATTCGATTAGATGACATCAATTTTGTCATCAACCCCGATGACGTGATTACTGATTTGGCCGGCACCATCGACGAAATATGCAAAAACGTCTCCGGCATATGGGGTCTTGTGGATCATGCGACCCTGGGTTGTTTTTTCCCTGAATCAGACGACCCCCAATGCCATGAACTGAGCAAACAAATAAAGGCGCTTTTTGCCAAAAAATGTGGAGAAACCGTTTCCGTGGGGTTTGCCGTTTATCCGACCCTTTCCTACTCAAAAGACCGCATTCTTAAAAATGCCGGAAAAGCAATGGATCACGCAGACTTTTTCGGTGCGGACAGCTGTGTGGCGTTTGATTCCGTTAGCTTAAATATCAGCGGTGACAAATTTTATCAGACCGGGAATCTGGAAGGCGCCATGAATGAGTTCTATCTGGCCCTGAAACTGGATGAAAATAATGTAAATGTACACAACAGCCTTGGCGTATGCTACGGCATCAAGGAAGATCTGGAAAATGCACTTTTAGAATTTAAAACAGCCATCCGCCTGGATCCAAAAGAAAAAATGGCCATCTATAATGCGGGATACATTTATTTTTTGAAAAAAGAATTTACCACCGCACTTGAATATTTTCAAAAAGCAGAAAAAATTGACGACATGATATTTGAACCGGCATTTCAAACCGGAAGAATCTATCTTGAACTGAATCAAACTGAAAACGCAAAAAAATACCTTGAAAAAGCCACCGGCCTGAATTCAAAATCAGCTGCCGCATTTCGTCTGCTTGGCGACACATATTCAAACCTTGACCGGGTTTCCGATGCCATCACGGCTTACAAAACCGCATTAAAGCTGAATCCTGAAGATACCAAGGCCCTTTCCGCACTTGGCTATTCGTATGAAATTCAGGGGAAAAATGCAGACATCGCATTAATGTTCTGCCGCCAGGCAATCGAAACTTCCCCGGACGATGGTCTTTTCAGGCACCGGCTTGGCCGCCTTTATTTAAACCGGAAACAGGTTGAAGAAGCCCTTGACGAATTCCAAAAAGCACAGGACCTGGGTTATAAATCTGATGAATATATCGCCAAAACCCTGAAAATGCTCAGCGCTCCGTAAATGTTTTCTGAAACAAATACAACTGACACGATTTATCAATGAAATCGATATGATCAACTTTGATTTTATCAAATTCATGGTTATTCTATTTACAAAGTTGGGGCAATGGGTTAAAAAAACAAGTTTTACTCCCCGGCGGCAGTTGGGAAAAAGCCATTGAATAGTTATAATATCAGGAGTTAACGAATGCCGATTTATGAATATAATTGTGAAAAATGCGATAAAAAATTTGAAATTTTAATCATGAGCAGTGATAAACCTGCTTGTCCTGCTTGCGGTAACGTGAAAGTCAAACGTTTAATGTCATCATGCGGTTTTGTCAGTAAAGGCAGCGGCGGAGAAACGGTCAGCGCATCTGCAGGGGCATCATCGTGTACCAGCTGTAGCTCAACCAACTGTTCAAGCTGCGGAGTTTAAATGAAATCGAATATTACCATCGGAACCCGGGGCAGCGCACTGGCCCTGTGGCAGGCAGAATGGGTAAAAGCAGCCATTATTCAACATTTCCCCACACTATCGGTTAATCTGGAAATTATCAAAACCAAAGGGGATAAAATTTTAGATGTGCCCCTTGCCAAAGTGGGCGGTAAAGGGCTGTTTGTAAAAGAAATTGAAGAAGCACTCTTGAACGGCAACATCGATCTGGCGGTTCACAGCATGAAAGACATGCCAGCTGAAATTCCTGACGGATTGCATATTGGTGCAGTTCCTGAACGGGAAACGCCCAATGACGTTCTCATTTCAAAGAATAATCTGCCGTTGTCAAAATTGCCCGTTGGCGCTAAAATAGGAACCAGCAGCCTGAGACGGTCATCACAACTGTTAAACCTCAGGCCTGATTTTATTATTGAACCACTGAGGGGCAACCTGGGTACCCGGATTAAAAAATTGGAAACTGAAGGTTTAGACGCCATTGTACTGGCCGCTGCCGGTGTAAAACGTTTGAACATGGAAGATAAAATTTCCGAATATATTGATTTAGAAGCTCTGCTGCCGGCCGTGGGACAAGGTGCTTTGTGCATAGAATCCCGTGAAAATGATCCGGATATCAATAAAATTTTATCAAAACTGGATCACTCTGTCACGCACCAGGTAATTACCGGCGAACGGGCCTTTCTCCATCGACTGGAAGGCGGTTGCCAGGTGCCCATGGCTGCTTACGGGACAATAAAAGATTCCGAATTAACCATCACCGGAATTGTGGCAGAAATTGACGGCTCAAAAATAATCAAACAGATTATTACCGGCCCTGTCGCAGACGCGGAAAAAATCGGGATTGAACTTGCCGAACGCTTGATTGATATGGGTGCCGGAGACATATTGGACAAACTGACCCAGGGACTAAATGAAAATGAAAAATAAAGTATATCTGGTGGGTGCAGGTCCCGGTGATACGGGACTGCTCACGTTAAAGGGGAAAAAATGCATCGAGATTGCCGATGTCATTGTCTATGATTATCTATCGGCAGACGAACTGTTAAAATATGCCCGTAAAGATGCCGAGTTAATATATGCCGGTAAAAAAGGCGGCGACCATACCCTGACCCAGACGCAAATAAACAACCTGCTGGTTGAAAAAGCCAGACAGGGTCATATTGTCACCCGTTTAAAAGGCGGCGATCCGTTTATATTCGGCCGCGGCGGAGAAGAAATCGAAGCCCTGCTTGAAGAAGGTCTATCGTTTGAAGTGGTTCCGGGCGTAACATCTGCCATTGCCGCTCCGGCATATGCAGGAATTCCCCTGACCCATCGAAAATTTACGTCCACCGTAACATTTATCACCGGTCATGAAGACCCGACAAAAAAAGACTCATCCATTAACTGGAAGGCCCTGGCACAAATCAGCGGTACACTGGTTTTTCTGATGGGGGTAAAAAATCTGCCCAATATCGTTAATCGCCTTCAAAAAAACGGAATGAGTGCAGACACACCGGCAGCCCTTGTCCGTTGGGGAACAACAACCCGGCAGCAGGCGGTATCCGGAACTCTTGAGACAATCATCGATAATGTCAAAGCCGCAGGATTGAAACCCCCCTGCATTATTGTGGTGGGAGATGTGGTCTCTTTGCGGGAAAAAATGAAATGGTTTGAAAACCGTCCCCTGTTTGGCAAGAAAATTGTCGTGACCCGGGCCCGAGCCCAGGCCAGTGACATGGTTGCCCACTTAACGGAACTAGGCGCTGATTGTCTGGAATATCCGGTTATTAAAACTGTTCCGCCACAAGATTTTTCTCTGCTGGATACAGCCATCAATTCTCTTGGCACCTATGACTGGATCATTTTCACCAGTGTCAACGGCGTGGAATTCTTTTTCAATCGCCTTTTAGAAAAGAAAAAAGATGCCCGGGCTTTGGGAAATCTTAAAACCGCCTGTATCGGCCCTGTGACGGCCGACCGGTTGAAATCATATGGAATCAATACCGACATTCTTCCTGAAAGCTATCGTGCGGAATCCATTATTGCTGCCTTTAAAAATGAAACCGTTGCCGAAAAGCGGATCCTCCTGCCCCGGGCTGCGGAAGCCCGGCCGATTCTGCCTGAAGAACTGGCAAAGATGGGGGCAACAATTGATGAAATTGCCGCATATCACACAATTAACGATACGGAAAATGCAGACCCGCTGTTACGTCAGCTGGAAGAAAATGACATTGACCTGATTACGTTCACCAGTTCCTCCACGGTCACCAATTTTAAAAAACTCATTCCGGCGGACCGGTTTGATTCTTTGTTAAAAAATGTTACCATCGCATCTATTGGCCCAATTACATCCGAAACTGCTGTAAAAAATGGATTTACCGTCCATGTTGAAGCTGAATCGTATACGATTCCGGGACTGTGCGAAGCGATTGTGAAAAAATATATGTACCAAAAGTAAGGGTTTGCTCAAAAATAACTTCACCTTTTGATGCGTCGATCCATCCCGTCCGACAGCGTTGATCATCGTTTCGGCCATTTTTTGAAAATCTCTGTCTTGTAGGGGCGGGGTTTATCCCCGCCCGAAACGGGAGGGCATAAAGCCCTCCCCTACAATGCCCGGAATCATGATCAAGGCCCGATTTTCCCTTCAATGGGTCAAGGGCAGACCCCTGCCCTCAAAAAACAAACAATGATGGATGAACTGATTCTATTTACGGATGGAAGTGTGAATACGCAGTCACATATTGGGCATGGGGCCTACCTTGCTGTATCTGAACATGGTCTTCCGCTGAATTTGCTGAAAACTCGCGTGAAAGTGAAACGATTTGAGCATACGTCTTCCACAAAACTTGAATTGCAGACAGTATTATGGGCGTTACGCGATATTCAGGCATTGGGGCGTAAGGTGATTTTGTATACGGATTCTCAAAATATTGTGGGATTACCGGGAAGACGTAACCGGCTGGAGCAAAATGATTATCATTCAAAGAAAAATAATCGCCTCAACAATTATGAGCTGTATCAGGATTTTTTTCGAATAACTGACCATTTGGAATGTGAATTTATTAAGGTTCGCGGGCATCAGGTATCGAATCAAAAAGATGAAGTGGATCAGCTTTTTACAATTGTAGACAGAGCCTCAAGAAAGGCGCTGAGAGGAGCTAATCGGTGATCTGTTATTTTCTGCAATTCGATGGAAACAGGCAGGGGGTGCTCAATTTATGGTAATTCATAATTCAAAATAATGACCCCAAGTCCCCCTTTAATGGGTGACTCGACTCGTCCTTTAATGGGAGCCCCCCAAACTCTGCCCCTGCGTTTAAGGGATGTGGGCGTTCCCGAAGATGGACTGGAGATCATCGCTGAAGGGGCTCTCAATGACGGCACCTCTTTTTACAATCCACGTGAAATGGATGCGGAAGAATTATTACCGTATCTTCAGAATGCATATTAATTTAATCTGGTTACCCACTGCGATTAAGTTGATTTGAAATCATTCGATTATCCGTTAAGCATAAGTGGTGCCATACAAAGAGTGAAGACGAGCCGAAAGCAAGATTCAGAGACGAAGAGTTCGTTTGACAAAATCTTGAAAAAAGTAGATTCCTATACGCTGATATGACCCTGCGCTCAAGCAGGCGTTAGAAGGGGAAACAATTTGAATATGGAGTATCTATGAGTTCGTATAAAAAAAAACCGTGGAGTGCGCATTCAAGATCCGGGCGGCGTCCGAATGTGTCAGCGCACAGGAACGTCTCAGCAGATGAGAGAAAATTTCTTGGAGGTACGGCATTAAACCCGGATGAACGGATTATCTTTGAGAAAGGCAGCGATGAACTATCTACTCGTGCTTTGGATCTTATTTGTCCGATAGGAATGGGGCAGCGTGCTCTTGTGGTATCACCGCCGGGGACAGGTAAAACGACAATACTGAAGAATATTGCTCGTTCTGTTTTAAAGGGATATCCCGACATGAAGTTGCATTGTGTCCTTGTTGACGAGCGGCCTGAAGAAGTGACGGACTTTAAACGCAGTGTAGATGCAAAAGTGTACGCATCATCTATCGATGATAGTCTTGACAGCCATATTAAGGTTGTCGATACGGTTATTGCAGGCGCTTATAAGGAAGCCGCTGCAGGGAGTAACGTGCTGATATTGATCGATTCACTTACGCGTTTGGCGCGGGCACATAACTCACAACACCAAAGTAGAGGGCGTACACTCTCAGGCGGAGTGGGCGCTGGTGCGCTTGAAGTCCCACGTCGTATTTTGGGCGCAGCTCGTAATGTAGAGGGAATGGGCTCGATAACGATTATTGCAACGGTTCTGATTGATACCGGTAGCAATATGGATAAAGTTATATTCGAGGAGTTTAAAGGTACCGGTAATATGGAGATGGTGCTATCCAGGGATTTGGCGACAAACAGGGTGTTCCCGGCAATCGATGTGTCAAAAAGTGGAACAAGGCGTGCTGAGTTATTGTTTGAGCAGGAAGAATTCAGGCGTCTTGAATTGTTACGGCGGAGTTTGGCAACTCTTGGCCTTGTCCCTGCAATGGAAAAGCTGCTATCGCTACTTCAAGAATATCCGAGTAATAGCGATCTTTTAAAATCATTTAAGTGAGGTCGAAAAAAATTGCCCTGGATGGTGAAGAATTTTGCATTTATTTTGAATGTATACATAACAAAAAACCTGTAACAGGTTGTTGGGGAAATTCCGGGGACAAATTCCGGGGACATCTTACTTAATTATGTATCGTGCCCCCGGAATTGTGTTTTGAGTTTTTAAAAAAGTTTGTCATTTTTACGTCTACTTTTTCCCCCGGCTGATAAAATTATAATACTCATACATTTTTGCAAGGGATGTCACCGCCTGCTCCGGGGTGGGGAAAAATACGCCTTTGTACCGGAAACCCTTCACATTATTCACGGTCAGATCGGTTTCATCTTTCAACATGCTCACCCCAAGCACCGGCTTTTGATATTCGGACATCATGGAAACAATTTTATGAATATATTGCGCCTCAAAATCATCCAGCATCTTGTTCATCTGATCAAGAAAGTCTTCCGGGCATGTGGGATCCGCATTTCTGACGGAATCCGCCAGCCGGGAGGCCAGGTGACGCCGGCCCACAATCCCCAGATTGATGATTGCGTCACATCCGTCCCATTTCATCAACGCTTCCATGGTGGTCATAGGAATCGACATATCATTTTCACCCACCAGGTCAATGGGGTTTGCACGGCTCCAGTAGGGGGGCAAAATCTCATCCATTTGTTTAATCATTTCAGTTGACAGGTCCGGTACTTCCAGGCCGCAGGCTTCACATAGATCAGCCGTTACCACCCCCCAGCCGCCGCCCAGGGTCATGATGGCCACCCGTTTTCCTTTGGGCAGGGGCAATGATGAAAAGGAAGCTGCTAAATCCAGCAACTGCATGGGTTTGTCGACCTTTACAATGCCGGCTTGTTTACATACCGCATTAAACACCCGGCTGTCCGAGGACAATGCGCCGGTATGAGAAGAGGCCGCCTTGCTTCCGGCTTTGGTTTGGCCGCCTTTTAGAAGAATCACGGGTTTCTTTTTACCCACCCGACGGGCACTTTTAAAAAATCGGCGGCCATTTTTCACGCTTTCAATATACAGCATCACGGTATCGGTTAACGGGTCCACCTCAAACCCGTCTAGATAGTCTTCTATGGTGATCATTCCTTCATTGCCCGATCCGCAGAAGCCCCGGATACCGATTCCCTGGAGTTCCGCAAATGCCAGCAGCTGGTTTCCCATATTACCGGACTGGGCCACCACACTGGTTGATCCGGGTTTCGGCCGGACATGGGTTCCGGTAGCATAAAAATTAATATGCGGGTTGCAGATGCCCATGGTATTGGGACCGATAATACGTATCCCGGCTGCCCTGGCACGGTCGATGAGTTCCTTTTCTCTTTTTACACCGTCTTCACCGGTTTCCGCAAACCCGGATGCGATTAACAGCATGTTTGCAATTCCTTTTTCCTGAAACTGGGGGATCAGCGCTGGTACCGCTTTTGCCGGGATACTGACCACGGCGACATCCACCGGCCCTGGGATATCAGTGACGCTCTCGTAAACCGGCCGGCCGGCAATGGTGCCGCCTTTGGGATTCACCAGGTAAATCTCCCCGGAAAATCCGCCGCCGATGGTATTGGTCAAAAGCGTATACCCCCATTTTCCCATGCGACCGGATGCGCCCACAAACGCCACTGAGCGGGGATAGAACAAGGGGGCGATATCCGCCGGGCTCACCGGTGGAGTGAATGTCTTTTCTGCTTTGGGCTCTCCCTTAACCACCAGGGCATCAACCGCCACCGGGTGCCCTTCCGGTGTAATTAACAACGGATTAATATCAATTTCAGCAACATCTGGACATTCTGTTCCGACTCTGGACAGGCCCATTAACGTTTGAATCAGCTGTTTTTTATCAACTGCCGATTCCCCGCGAAACGGGCCCAGCAATGCGCTGGACCGGATTTCTGCGATCATATCATCCGCATCCCGTTCCGTTAACGGCGCCAGCCGAAAACTGACATCAGACAGCACTTCGGTAAAAATTCCGCCCAACCCGAACATGACCACCGGACCGTACTGGTCGTCCCGAAACAAACCGGCCACAAATTCTCTTTTACCGGATACATGGGGTTGGACCAAAAAGCCTTCGAGTTTTTCACCGGCATTTTTTTTAATAATTCCGGCTGCTGCTTCAACAGATGCGGCATCGTTTAAGTTCAGATGCACCAGATGCAATTCTGTCTTGTGAAGCAGTTCTTTTCCCAGTCCTTTTACAACCACCGGAAAACCGATTTCCTGAGCGACCTTGACCGCTTCCGCAATACTTTGCGCGATCGCTTCATCCACAACCGAAATACCATAGGGTTTTAAGAACTGTTTTGATTCAAATTCCGTCAGTACGGCATTGGTTGGTTTTCTGGCTGCATTCATTATTTTTCCTTTATATTTAATTTTATATTTTTTTATCAGGCGACGGGTTAATTTTGACGTAAAGAGGAAACTTTTTATTTGTTTAAAAATATTTTGTCAAGCATACACTGAAAATTTCATTTTGAAAAACATTATGCCAAAGGGAATAAACGCAGGATAGGGAATATCGAGAACCAGATGAAAACAAATAATTACAAAAATCATAGCGAAAGGCTCTGGCATCGGGTCAAGCCCGGAGAACACGGTTGACTGAATTTAATAATACCGTTGCTCAGTTTTTATTGTCCTCACCCGGATAAACCGGAAAAGTTAAAATTGTTCTGAAGTTAATGCTCTTCGATTTTTTTTCTTTGTATTCCCGGAGTAATATTGCTCCGCTATTGGTGGCAATCCTTTTTGAAACAGTCATATTAATAAAAAGATAATGCAGTTCTAAAAAGTCGCCACAATTGGCTGATTTTTTTATCATCACAAAGGCGATTTGTTTATTTTTAATTTGGCAATAACAATTTATATTGATATAAAAAAATACAATACCCCAGTTATGGTCATTTTTCCGAAAACCAGAAATGTTTATAAGGAGTGAATATATGAAAGAAAATTCAACCGCTTCTTCCCATGAACCGAAAGCCATGCTTGACGGCAAGCCTGTCTCACGCCGGGAGTTCCTCAGCCGGCTGGCCATGGGCGGCAGTTCACTGGTGCTGCTGTCCGGATGCAGCCGATGGGTCCTTCCCGGGGCCGGTGCAAAGGAGGGTAAAAAAATCCATGCGTTCATTGCCGTGGATTATACCAAATGTACCGGATGTCGCACGTGTGAAGCGGTCTGCTCGGCATTTAATAATCCTGTTCCCGTTGATGGAGAGATGATCCCTGGCCCTGGAAATCCTGCTCTGGCCAATATTTATGTACATTCCTTTAACCCGGATGTCAGTGCGCCTGCTGTCTGTGCCCGTTGTGTGGACACCCCCTGCGTGAATGCCTGCCCGGTAGAACAGGACCCGAAAACCGGTCGCCGGGCGATTTTTCAGGATGAGAAATATGGCACCATCATCAATGATCCGGATCGCTGTATCAGTTGCGGGAACTGTGTAGCGGCCTGCAGCGCGGACAGTGTGGGTATCCTGGCGCAACACCCGGAGACCGGTCGGCCCATGCGCATGTGTACCCTTTGTGATGGGGAACCCGAATGTGTCAGGCATTGCCCCTATGAGGCGTTGTCCATGATACGCGTCACAGATGATCACTTGTTTTACAGGATGTCGCCGGAAGAAATCGCTGAAAAACTCAGCGCTCGCTGGTATGATTTTTCTGCCTAATGCGGATTAAGGAGATGATATGAACGATGCACGCCCATCCGGATACTATAAAGTATTGTTGGATATTAACCTGACCACCGGAGAAATTAAAAAAATTCCCATCCCCCGAAAAGATATTGAAAATTTTGTCGGCGGGAGGGGGTTGGGTATGAAAATACTTTGGGATCGTTTAAAAAAACCGGGTATTGACGCCCTTTCCCCGGAAAATCCACTGATGTTTATGCCCGGACCTTTTTCCGGGTTTCCCATCCCGTCGGCTTCCCGGACGGTGGTTGTGACAAAATCGCCTTGCACGTCGCCAGCTAACTCGCCGCATCCTCACGCCTCAACCGTCAGTTATTCCAACATGGGCGGATTTTTGGGCCCGGAAATCCGGTTTGCCGGTTATGACGGAATCGTAATTTCCGGAAAAGCGCCGACCCCTTCCTATATTGTTATTAAAGATGACCAGGTGGAAATCCGGGATGCCGGTCACTTCTGGGGCATGAAAACCGATGCGTTTGATAAAATATTGATCCAGGAACTCAACAACAAAAGGTTTCAGACCTGCTATATTGGTCCGGCCGGTGAAAATCTGGTGTCTTATGCCTGTATTTTGCATACCGCCGCAAGGGCTGCGGGGCGGGGTGTCGGCGCGGTTATGGGATCAAAGAATTTAAAGGCCATTGCTGTCAAAGGCACCGGCATGCCTAATGTGGCGGATCTCAAGGCCTTCAACAAGGGCTTGAATGATGTTCGGGGCGTATTTAAGGGACTTATCGGCGGGCAGTTAGCCGGTTTCTGGAGAGGGGCCGGCACTGCTTCTTTCCTGCAAACGCTGAGCGATGACGGTCTGATGGCGGTAAAAAATTATCGGGAAGGGACGTTTGCTGAAATTGATAAAATTAATGCAAAAACAGTGCGGGGAAAAGCCTGGGTGCGCGATTTTGCCTGCTATTGCTGTTGCCTTGCCTGCAAGAAAAGCGGGGTGATCAAAGAAGGTCCCTACAAAACCATTGTGCATGATGGGCCGGAGTATGAAACCGGCGTGATGTTCGGTGCCAACCTGATGATTTCAGATTTGGGGGGGCTGATGAAGGCCATCTATGATGGGGATGATCTGGGAATGGATATCATTTCCGCCGGAAATGTTATCGGGTTTTTAATGGAAGCCTATGAAAAAGGGTATGTTACAAAATCGGATTTGGACGGCATTGATCTGACCTGGGGTAATGTGGATGCCGTGCTGCTGATGATAGACAAGATCAATCGGAGAGACGGCGTCGGCAATCTGGCCGCCCAGGGTGTTAAGGCCGTATCAAAACAGGTGGGCCGAGACAGTGAAAAATTTGCGATACATGTCAAGGGCCTTGAGCTGGCAGCGCATAACATTCATGCCAATCCGCCCCGGGCATTGTGTTATGCTACTTCCAACCGGGGGGCGTGTCATTTGAGCGGTGATAATATCGTGCACCAGAATTTTGTTGCAGCTGTCGACTCTCTGGGCCTTTGTTTATTCGCCTCCGACCATAACAAATGGATGCTGCCGGGCATTTCAAAAAGTAAGATGGCCAATCTACTGACAGCCATCACCGGCATTGAATGGGATGCGGACAAATTTATGGAAACCGGCGAACGAGTTTTTAACCTGGAAAAGATGTTCAACCTGCGGGAAGGTTTTACCCGGGAAGATGACCGCCTGCCGGAACGATTTTTTGCCGAGCCGTTTACCATGGGGCCGGAAAAAGGGGCGAAGCTGGACAGGCAGGAGTTTACAGAATTGATGGATAAATTTTATGCGGAGCGCGATTGGGATATAAAAACGACACGCCCCTCTGACCAAAAACTTGAACAGCTCGGACTTGAATTTACAATTTAAATTGCAAGGTCATTATTCGATGTCGGATGTTCATTTTTGCCTTCGGTCTTCTACCTTCAGCCAATCCTGATGGCAAATTATAAAGGTTCAAATTCGCGGCGCACAAATTTCAAATCACGAGGCGTACGTGTTTGTACGTTGAGTGATTTGAGATGCAGTGTAACCCAAAGCTAAAATAGACACTTAGATCTTTTAAGACGCCATCACAACTCAATCATCCGCTGAACAGAGGCCAACGCCGGCACCCGGATTTCTTCCGGTACTTTGACTTCACCGGTTCCATTTTCAAGGCTGTCGGCAATATCTGCCAGGGTAATTTTTTTCATATCCACGCATTCCATGGCAGGGGAGGCCGGATAAAAAGTTTTGCCCGGATTTGCCTTTTGCAGGGGATACAGCAG
>JAGGYV010000118.1 GCA_021162325.1 Desulfobacteraceae bacterium
AAAGTTCCACCAAATCTTAAAATTGGCGAGGCGCGCAAATCCTGAGTGATGATTCGTACTTAGCGTACTTTGAAGAGACGAAGGATGCAGCGCAACAAAGAATTTGGACTTTTTACGAAGCCATCATTTTTTGTTATGCGAGAATTCTTAATGCCTCATCGACAGACCCGTTATCAAAAATGATTAAAGCCATGGCTTTAACCATTTGTGTCGGATTTTTATGCTGAAAGACATTCCGGCCGATAGAGACGCCGGATCCGCCGGCATCAATGGAGCCTTTCACCATTTCCAGAATATCTCTGTCAGAGTCCATCTTTGCCCCGCCGGCAATAACCACAGGGACGGTACAGCCTTCAACAACTTTTGAAAAAGTTTCCGGTGAACCGGTATATGATACCTTTACAATGTCTGCTCCCATTTCGCAACCCACACGAGCGGCATGCTTTACAACCCCAACGTCATATTCATCTTTTATTTTTTCGCCACGCGGATACATCATGGCCAGCAATGGAACACCCCAGTTTCGACAATCATAACTGACTTTTCCAAAATCATTGAGCATTTCTTTTTCCTGCCCATTGCCAATATTAACATGAATTGAAACAGCATCCGCGCCCAATTTAATGGCCTCTTCCACCGAACAAACAAGCGTTTTGGCATCAGGATACATCGACAGAGATGTGGATGCGGACAAATGAATAATCAAACCGATATCAGAGCCGCCCCCCCGGTGGCCGGCACCGATCAACCCCTTATGCTCAACAATGGCATTGGCACGGCCTTCCGCAACCCGGGCAACCGTTGTTTTGATATCACTAATTCCCTCAATGGGTCCAACCGAAACGCCATGATCAAGCGGTACAATGATGGTTCGACCTGTGTTTCGATCCATAATCCGTTCCATTCGAATGTGTTTGCCGATAATTGTCATTTTGTTTCTCCTTTATAATAATTTATTGTTAGTCTCTGAACGAAAACCTCTGAATCTCAGTTGTCATTACGAGGAGTGAGGAACGAGCAACGAAGTAATCCCCTGTCTATGATGAGATTGCTTCGGTCGTACCTCCCTCGCAATGACAGAATATTCATAATTGAGAGACTTTCCGTTCAACCAATAGTTAACAAAAAAAGCCGTGGAGAAAAAATCTTCACGGCTTTTAAATAAAAAAAGCCGCAGGCTTAAGGGCTGCCCGCGGCTTTGTGTTTTTAGTTGTTTTACTGACTATCGCACAGGCAGACCCTTGGCGTAAAAATAAAAATAGCTAAAATACCAAAAATAAAATTCAAAATTTATGCCTGTGTTGTGTTTCATTTTTTACTTGTCTTTTCTTTCTTGTTTTTTTCTTTCTTTTTTTGCGGATAGAATTAAATTTTAAAGATGTGAAAGATAACTTCTACGATTCTAAAATATATGTCAAGTTTTTTATACATTTTTAATCAATGCCGCAGCATTTGCCTGCATTGTATCAAAATATTTTTCACTTAAACCAGCACCGCAGATGACCTGTTTTGCCAATTCATCGTCAATCAAGTCTCCAGGCGCGTGAGTATCTGTATTAATCACCATTTTTGCGCCGATTTTCTCGGCAAGGCGGACCACATGCCCATTTGTCAGGGAGTGCCCTTTTCGGGCAGTAATTTCCAGCAGCACGTTTTTATCTTTTGCTGCCCGGACATCTGCTTCCGTAATCAGGCCCGGATGGGCAAGTATGTCGACACCCGCATCGATGGCCGCACGGTTGGTTCCTTTGGCCACTGGTTCTGCAATGGTTTCTCCGTGAACAATAACAATTTTTGCGCCCAGGGCCCTTGATTTTAAAATCATATCAGCGATTAAAGACGGGGGGACATGCGTTATTTCAATACCGGGTATTATCTGAATATTTAATACAGGATTCAGTTCGTTGGCGACTGCAACAAGTCTTGGAATAATAAAATCAATATTTGAAAGGTCTCCATGGTCTGTAATTCCGATTGCGGAAAGGCCCCTATGTTCCGCCCGTCGGGCCAGTTCAGCCGGGATTAATTCCCCGTCACTGAAAATCGTGTGTGAATGCAGGTCAATCATACTTTATATTTCCCAAAATCCTCAGGGGACAAATCCTTAAGATATTTTTCCCATTTTTTCCCCTGGTCACTGTCATCGACTGTCTCATACTCACCACTTTTAACTTTCAAATTATCAACCACCGTATCATCCACAAAAATTTCAGCCTTAAGACGTAATGCCAGTGCAATGGCATCACTCGGGCGCGCATCTAAAATGAATTCATCTGTTGATGAGACACAATAAATTTTCGCATAAAATGTATTATCTTTCAGGTCACAGACTTCAATTCGTGTCACCTGGGTATTCACTGTTTCAATAAAGTTTTTAAACAAATCATGGGTCATGGGCCGGTCAAAAGAAATATTCTGTAATACGGACGCAATGGAGGCGGCTTCCAGCAATCCGATCCAGATCGGAATTGAGAAATCTTCATCAACGGAATTCAATATAAGGATCGGGGCATTTGACGATGGGTCCATTGCCAGGCCGCCGATAATCATTTTATGCAACATGAAAATGACCTTCTTCTGATTTGAGGTGTTCTATTTGGGATTTTAATAAAACGCCGAACAGAGAATTGGAAAACGCTTTAACGATTTCCACATTCACAGTTTCCCCTTTTAATGATTCAATGTCAATCACCCATTCAGGAGAGCCATCAAAATTTACAATCCTGTTTTCTGAAGTTCGGCCGGAAAGCTCAACCGTTTCTGAAGTGGATATGTTTTTCAGCTGATTTTTACTTTCCCCTTCAATCAAAACAGAAAAAGTCTGGCCGATAAGCGATTGGTTCTTTTTTTTTGTAATCTCTTTCTGCAATGTAAAAAGGCGCTGGAGCCGGTTACGTTTAACCGCTGAATTTATTTTATCCGAAAAGCGGGATGCAGGGGCTTCCAGGCGATCAGAATATTCAAACGCAAAAACACTGTCAAATTGCACAGTTTCAATTAACCCGAGGGTGTCATTAAAATCCTGTTCCGTTTCCCCTGGAAATCCGACAATAAAATCCGATGTAATCCCAATGCCGGGAGAAACTGCACGAAGTTTTTCAATCTTTTCCAGATACGCTTCCCTGGTATATTTGCGATTCATTTTGGTTAAAATATGATTTGAACCGGATTGTACCGGTAAATGAATGTGATTGCATACCTTATTTAATTTACCAAACGATTCAATCAATTGATCGGACAGATCCTTGGGATGGGATGTAACAAACCGGATCCTCTCCAGTCCGTCAATATCATTGACCATGGCCAGCAGTTCAGGAAAGGATGTCAAGCCCTCCTTGACACCGTAGCTGTTCACATTCTGCCCTAAAAGCGTGATTTCCTTTAAGCCGGAGTATACCATCATCTGGATTTCTTTAATAATGGATTCCGGCTTTCGGCTGATTTCCCGGCCCCGGACATACGGGACCACGCAATAGGTACAATAATTATCACACCCCTGCATGATGGTGACAAAATCAGATACTTTTTCTTTTTGAGTTACCGAAATAGCGGGCGACGCGGTTTCATGAATTTTCTCAGAAAACGCAATTCTGACAATCGGAGACGAAGAATCTTCTATCCTGCTGAGCAAATCAGGCAATTGATTAATGGCATGGGTGCCTAAAACAATATCGATCTGTGGAAACCGTTTAATCAGCTTTGCACCCTGTTGTTGGGCAACACATCCGGCAACAACTATTTTCAACCGGGTATTCTTTTTTTTTAAATCACTCAGGCGGCCGAGGAAACTATAGACTTTTTGAACCGCTTTTTCCCTGATCGCACATGTGTTCACGATAATGAGATCTGCATTTGTATATGAATCAACCGATTCATAATTTTTATGTTTTAAAAGCTTCGCCATCTGACTGGAATCATAAACATTCATCTGGCAGCCGATGGTATTGATAAAAACATTTTTTTTATTCATATATTATTCTTTGTACTTTCTTTGTACTTTGTATTTCCCGTTAATTAATCAATTATTTTGCTGACGGGTTCAATTAATATTTCTTTTTTTAATTCATTCAGCACGTCATCGACATCGCCTTCACAGCCGGGAGCGATATGCAGTTTAATTATAGATGCCTGCCGGTCAATGGTTTCAACCACAGCAATGCCATCATAAGCTTCAAAAATAAATTTTACAAAACCAACTGATTTTTTTTCAATAGAATAAAACTTGCTTATTGTCTTCAAAAAATCTCCATATATATAAAAATTTTTAAAAACATACCACCCCGGTTTTTATTTTGACAATAAAAACTTCTAAGGGAAATTATCAAAATATCATTGTTTCATAAGGCAGTATAAGTTATATGCCCTTTTATGAAAAAACAAATGGAAATTTTAAGTCCGGAGGAAGCAACTGTTCAAAACATTCAAAAAAAAACAGGCTACCTCCCGATAACTGCCCGAATTCTGGCAAACCGGAGAATTTCATCAGAAAAATCGATCTCTGAATTTTTCAACCCGTCACTGCACCATATCCAGTCATTTAAAACCCTGATTGACATGGATAAAGCCGTCGAGCGAATCACCCATGCTATTCTTAAAAATGAAAAAATACTTGTGTTTGGCGACTACGATGTTGACGGAATTACATCAACAACCATTGTATTTGAGTTTTTAACCGCCGCCGGTGCTGATGTGGTTTACTACATACCCCATCGCATCGAAGAAGGATACGGGCTGAACGTCCATCAAATCGAGCATGTTGTTATACCCGGAAAGTTTAATCTGGTTATAACCATTGACTGCGGATCTTCCAGCCATGAGGCTGTTGACCGGGCCAATCAGGCAGGAATCGACATCATTATTACGGATCATCATACTATTTCCGATTCAATCCCTAAAGCAGTGGCCGTTGTCAACCCGAAAAGGCATGATTGCCCTTCTGAGTCATCATATTTAGCCGGCGTCGGTGTTGCTTTCTGCCTGCTGATAAGCCTGCGCAAACATCTCAGAGACATTGATTTCTGGAAGAACCAACCGGGGCCTGATTTATCGGAACCCAATTTAAAGGCTTTGTGTGATCTGGTTGCCCTGGGGACGGTTGCCGATATTGTACCGCTGATCCATGAAAACCGGATTATGACAAAGGCTGGGCTGGAAGTTATCAATACCTGCCCGCGACCCGGACTGGATGCATTGATCAAGCTCAGCGGCATCAATAAATCAACGGTTAACGCAGAAGACATTGCGTTTCGATTAAGCCCCCGCTTAAATGCTGCCGGTCGCATGGATCATGCACAGCTGGCTGTCCAACTCCTAAATACAAAAGACATTGACGAAGCATTTACAATAGCCAAAACCTTAAATACAATGAACACCCAGCGTCAGGAAATTGAACAGAAAATTTTCCATCATATCCTGATGTATTTTAAAGAAGAACCGGAACTTACGAATAAAAATGCAGTCATTCTCGGGAAACAGGACTGGCATGAAGGGGTTTTGGGTATCGTGGCATCAAAACTGGTGGAAAAGTTTTACCGGCCGGTGATTTTAATCTCTTTTAAGGAAAATGTCGGAAAAGGGTCTGCCCGCAGTATCCCCGGAATCAATTTATATGACGCTCTCTGCCAATGCTCGCAATATCTGGAGGGATTTGGCGGACATCCCATGGCGGCGGGTTTAAGCATAAAAAGAGAAAATTTTAAAGCATTTCAGAACCAGTTTGAAAAAATTATTAAAACAATGACAACCGGACACGTATTAAGACCTATGATGAGAATCGATTGCCGGCTGGATTTTGATATGATATCTGATCGGTTAATTGATGAGATCTCTTCATTGCAGCCGTTTGGCCAGGATAATCCGGAACCATTATTTTGCACTGAAAAGGTGGATGTATCATTTTCAAAAATCATTGGAAAAACGCATCGCCGGCTTACGTTAAGGCAACGCCATTCCAAATCCAACAAAACAGTGAATGCTATCTGGTTCAATGTTGAGGGCGAAAATTTAAATAAACAATATTTTGATTCAATCGTCTTCAAGATACGCTGGAATCACTGGAATGGGAAAAAGAGCATTCAGGCAATCGTGGAATACGCTTAAATATGAATTCCATGATTTTTTACTTGAAAACATGAATGGTTGAGATTAATATTATTATTTTTTAATTATAAAATTTATTGCTATTATCTCATTTAAAAAGGGACTCCTAATGTCAAAAAAATTTCGACCCAGTAACCTTGGTGAATCCAAAATCATCTCTAAGATTGTATCATCAAAAGAATATGAGCGTAGAAAATCCATTAATGCCGTTGGTGAACGACCGGAAGAATTAAGCAATCATATCGCTATGAAACTGGTTGAAAATGATCTGGTGGAAACCACCAATAAAAATTCTCTGGAAGAACAGATCACCCATTGCCTTGAAAAACTGATTCACGCGGATGACTTTGATGTTGATTATCAAATCGCCCCCTATCGGAATCTTGTCTCAAACCCGAATATTGTCAGTATTTATGTCACTTCATTTGTTATTGAAAAGCTGATTAACCACAAAGACACGATTGATGTTTTTGGATCTGATGAAGAAATCTACTCCTGCATTCATAAACAGGTGCAAAAATTTCTTTCAAAATAATGGCGCCTTCATTTAAACCCCGCCTCATAAATGACGCTTCAGGTGACCCGGGCCTATTTGTACCCTTTTCATTTCATAACCGGGCGATCGTTTTTGATCTGGGAGACATTTACAACCTGTCTTCCAGGGAAATTCTTAAGATCAGTCATATTTTCATTTCCCATACCCATATGGATCATTTCGCCGGGTTTGACCGCTTACTGCGGATTATGCTCGGCCGGGAAAAAACAGTCTATCTTTATGGCCCGGAAGGATTCCTGGCCAATATCGAAGGTAAACTGTCGGGTTATTCATGGAACCTTGTAAAAAATTTTTCAAACCAATTAATTATTCATGCCTCTGAAATCACTGAAAGCAACCTGTTCTCCCAGAAATATTTATTACAAAACAGGTTTAAACCCACTCACGAGCCATTAATCAAGCCGTTTTGTCATCATATGATACACGATGAATCATCGCTTAAAATAAACACTTCGATTTTAGACCATGGAATTCCAAGTCTTGGCTTTGCGCTTAAAGAAAAATTTCGAATTAATATCCGAAAAGACGCGATTGAAGCGCTTGGATTAATTCCCGGGAAATGGCTGTATCGGTTTAAGCAGGCAATGTTTGAAAAATATGATCCTGCGTCGACACTTGACGTACCATGCGTGGAAAACGCACTAACAACTTTAAAAAATTACAAATTTCAGGATTTGGTTGACCGGATTACAATGATAACGGAAGGGCAGAAAATCGCTTATGTCGCAGATGTTGCCTATACTGCGTCCAATGTTGAAAAAATCATTTCATTGGCCAGGGATGCCGACCACCTGTTTATTGAATCCGCTTTTCTGGAAAAAGATATGGGGCATTCCATGGCAAAACGTCATTTAACCGCTCGTCAGGCTGGGGAAATTGCCGGGTTGGCCGGTGCCAAACGGTTTACCCTGTTTCATTTCTCTCCTCGCTATCAAAACGCAGAACACCTGTTTTACAATGAAGCCCGCAAAGCATATCAACAAATCGCTTATCAAAAAAATACCCGTCTTATTTGACGACATTTTGCTTACGCGCTTTCAAGCGCCTCTAAGGAACCCTGACGCATGATAATAAGAGCGAGTTTATGAATCGCTTTTCTTTTTTCTTCAGCTGTTCGACCGGGATAATTGCGGAATGTCAAAACAACACCGGCCAGGGATGCGAAAAATGCCTGGGTATTTAAACGCAAATTGCCGGCATCATCGGTTTGCTTCACCACATTGTCAAACATGTTAAGGAAATACCGTTGCACTCCGTTAAATTTCTTTAAAGCCTGGGGATTCAATTCTCCCCGAATCATGAAATGACACATCATCTGGAAAGTCGCTTCATTATCAACCATATAGTCAACCACCGCCAGGGTGATGGTTTCCATGATGTCACCATTTTTAACCCGCTGCTGCAATAATTTTTCAATGGTATTGATATCCTGGATCAGCGCTTCCACAAAAAGATCGTCCTGGCTAGGAAAATATCTATAAATAGATGCGGCTGAGACCCCGGCTTTTAAAGCAATATCGCGCATTCCAATTTCATGGAATGATTTTTCTTCAAAAAGCGCCATTGCCGCCTTGATGATCAACTGTTTTCGAACTTCGCGTTCATCTTCTCTTAATTGTTTGAATGTGGATTTTTCCTGCAATTTTCTATCCTCCAGATGGTTAGAAATACGATACAAAGTTTATTCTAGTTTAAAAAAATAAAAATATCATAGTTTAGTAGAATAAACAATGTTTTTTGCCCAATTCCATTAAATTAAAGATTTGATGTGCAGGCAGCATATCCCTTATCCCGGGTAACGGTTATTAATCTCGACAAACGCTTCAATATTTTCAAAAAATATGTCCACCAGATTCGGATCAAAGCGCGAGCCTCGCTGGGCTTCAATTAATTTCAGAACCCGGGTCATGCCCCACTTTTCTTTATAAACCCGCCAGTGAGTGAGAGAGTCAAAAACATCCGCCAGCCCGGTGATTCTGCCGAAAATATGAATTTTTTCTCCTTTGAGTCCCTGCGGATAACCACCCCCATCCCAGTGTTCATGATGCTGATGAGCAACTATGGCGGCAGCCTGCATGATTTGACGATTTGAATTCTTAAAAATATCATACCCGATGGTTGTATGCGGCTTGATTTTTTCAAACTCTTCAGGTGTTAATTTGCCGGGTTTAAATAAAATTGAATCCGGGATGGCTACTTTGCCGACATCATGCATCGGCGATACGAGCCTTAACAGATCTGCTTCATCCTGGCTTAAACCGACTTTTATTGCCAACAGGTAGCAAAATAAAGAAACACGGTGCACGTGCTTACCGACATCTGTCGATCTGTTTTCAATGACTTCACCCAAAGTCATCAACATTTCTTTGTGTGTATCTACAAGTTCCTTGTTCAAAAGAATATTTTCAAATGCCACGGCAACATTGTTTGAAAAAATGCGAATCAGATCCCGATCAATCTTACTTAAGTGACCACAGCTTTTTAAAAATAAAACATTCTTCATACCGCTTTTTGTGGCCAGATATCCAACATAGAGATCGTCGACAAACAGACTTTTTTCAGTATCCACCGCCTGGCGTAAATATCGCATGACATCAACGCTAAACATGCTGGATACATATTGATCCACCGAATTTTCATATTTGCCGGTTGCCGCCAATACGATAAAATCATCGTTTTCTTTAAATGCGCTAAAACCGGACAACTGGAGATAAACAGAGCTTTCATCTAACTTCAATATAGAGACCAGCTGTGTCAATACGCCTTTGGCAAATTCTTTTAACGACTGATGTTCAAAGAGACGCGCAGATGCCTTGATAATCTGTTCAAGCCCGGACCGATTCTTCTCTATGATACGCAAATCCCTGTAAGAACGCAGGGCTGTCGTTATTGTGGTAAACAATTTCTGAGCCGTGAGTTCTGTTTTTTCCTTGTATTCATTAATATCATAATCAATGATCACATCCCTTTCAGGTGCCTTGCCGGGTTGTCCGGTCCGTAAAATAATCCGGACAAAAGAATTTTTCAAATCCTGTCGAATATATCTGGCCAGCTGGAGACCGGCATCATCCGTTTCCATCACCACATCAAGAAGTATAATGGCCGTATCAGAATTGGCACAGATAAGTTGTTTTGTTTCCTCGCCGGAATAAGCGCTTAAAAATTCAAGGGACTGTCCTTCAAATACATAGTCATCTAATACCATCTTTGTAACGTTATGTACTTCCACTTCGTCATCAGCAATAATGATTTTCCAGGGTTTTTTCTGCATTAAATCGTCTGGTTTGTCTGTAGCCCCTTTTTCGAAAAGACTTTTTGTACTTGAAACCCCGTTCGAATCGTGTGCATTGCCCATATATCCATCTCCAAAATCTAAATTATTGTAAGCATTCACAGGGCACTGCATCTGCTTTGTTGCCGAGCACTTGAAGTACAAAAGGTCGTCTATGCGCTCGGCGCCTCACATCTACAGCACCCTGTGAATGCTTACAGTTCATCGGTTGGAACTGCATCAGCAGTTATACCCCCGTGAACGGGTACCCATTATTTGCAATGGATAAAAATATAACATCCCCGGCTGTATTTTGGCAAGGAATGATTCCGGAAGGATCCCGGTATTAAAGCAAAATAATTATCCACTTCGCTCAAGTTGAACGCATTGAGCCTTCAAAATCAAGGGACTATTTTCCTGGATACCCGCCTTCGCGGGTATGACGACAATCGATTCTTTAATGATGAATAAAGGTTATGTCATTCCCGTTAAAAAGCTTGTGCCCGCGAAGGCGGGTAGCGGGAATCCAGTGCCATATATCCGAAATAATTACTTTTAAACTCAACTTGAGTAGACCGGATAAGCAGATAAAACAAAATACTCTCGTAAAAAATATCCAGATGACTAGGTTAAAAGTTCCACCAATCCCATAAAGTTTGGCAAAGCGTAGTGATTTTTCAAACAAGAAAGCATACATGTAGTATCTTGAATGGCTGAAAAATTGCTACAACGCAGTAGATGGGACTTTTTACGACGCCATCAAGCAAGACTTAATGTTGATAATCAAGATTACCGCAAATTTTAAAAACAACTTCCTCAAGAATTGATGCCGGGGGCTGGCCGGAAGTTTTCAGTTTTACATCCGCATGGTTTAAGGCTTCAAAGGCAGTGAACAAATCTTTTTTAGAATATTTTTTGGATCGCAGAAATTGTTGAAATATGGGATATGGATTATTCGGATTTTTGGCAATCATCAGGTCTGTGGCCGGTTTTTTTTGCTTTTTACATTCCGGCGATTCAAATTTGCCTTTCAAGGCGTTCTGATGATAGGCAAGCTTTTCAATTAGTTCCTCATCGTATTTAACGATTAATGGAATAATCATTTGTCTGAACTGATCATAACCGATTCCCGGATGCCAGTTGCTGCCATATTGGCTTCCCAAAAAACCTTTAATCACCAACAATTTTCGAATCTGATTGGTCATTGCCGTTAGAATTTGCAAATAATGGAATCCGGAAGCAAGCAGCGAAGACATATAATGAAGTGTTTTTAATGTATCCCGGTCAGAAAGTGCTCCCGTTAATTCATAAATCGGATCCTGCCGTGTCCGGATTAATACCGCATGCACGTCGTCAGCCGTAATGTATTCCCGATCTTTTGCATAATCAACCAGCTTCTCTAAGTTGGCGTTAAACGCCCTTAGATCAAAACCGATCATTTTAAAAATCAGCTCAAATGCTTTTGAGTCAATCTGTTTATTATGTTTCTTCAAAAACTGACGCATATGCTGCTGCAAAAACCGTTGCTGCACATCGACATCCGCTTTGCGATTCCCCTTTGGGATAGAACAATCAATAACCGTCCCGATACGTTTGATGATTTTATACAGCGCTTTGCGTTTATCAACCGTATCCGTGGTGATAAATAGAAAATTTTGCTCAGGAAACCCGTGGTTGATGGCATTTTTCAGGCGGTCGGCATCATCGCCGGATGCAGGAACCGGCAGATGACGTTCTGTGCAATATGCACAAAGCGTCTTAATCAAGTCAATGTCGGTTGCCTGATCGTCACTGATATTAAATTTATCAGAAATTGTTTCATCTGAAATATCTGCCATATCGATCTGAAGACGACTTAACAGATTTAAAAATTGCTTGGCGGCTTTTTCAAAATTATTGTTTTCATATTGTTGTTTAATTTTTTGTAAAACATTGCCCTGGTTGTGACTGGCAACAAACACGGTGGCATCCCGCAGTTCCATAATTTTTTTTTCAGAAAAAAAAGAATACGTATTCATTCGCTCAATAACATCGGAAACCTGCCCTTCCTCCCGATGATTAACCACTTCATAATTATGCTTCTGCCTGGCAGGATCAGGAATAATCGCATTTAATAACTCCCGGGTGACCTGCTGATACAAAAATTCTTCTCCGAATATCAGGTAAACCGGATCAAATCCTGAATCTACACGTTCGCGGATATACTCTTTGATTGACTGATAATTAGTTTCTGGCATTTTTTCATAAAATGGAATTTTGATGGTCCTGTAAAAAACGCTTACCCAGATGGCAAAGAAAAAAGTTCCACCCGTCTCATAAAAATTGGCAAGGCGCATAAATTTTGAGGAATGAGGCGTAGCTGGCCTACTCCCCCAGTTGAAGATTGGAGACGAAAAATGCAGTGCAACACAGAATTTGGACTTTTTGCGAAGCCATCAATTTTTACGGCCGAGAACAATCAGCATAATGACGGCAATGAACGCTGAAGTTAAGCCGATGGTCTGTGATATCGAGAATGTATTAAAAACGGTAGCGCCTCTGTAATCACCACGAAAAAATTCAATGATGGAACGATTAATTCCGTAAATTGCAAAATAAACCCAGAAAAGTTGACCATCATATTTTTTAAATCGGCGAAGAGATAAAATCAGAATAAATATCATAAAATTAGACGCCGAAGAATAAAGCTGTGTCGGATGCAGAGCGACATACAAAGGGGCCAGAGAATCCGGATTCTTAAATATGATCGCCCAGGGCTGATGGCAAATTTTTCCGTAACAGCAACCGGCAGAAAAACATCCGATTCGCCCGATTGCGTGCCCTAAAGGGAGCGCAAGCGCGGCAATGTCTGCCATTTTTCCCAACGGCAAATGATAAATTTTTAAGTATACAATAAGGACGGCAGCTGACGCAATAAATCCGCCGTAAAAAACCAGACCGCCATTCCATATCTTAACCATTTCCAACGGCGCGGACATAAAAAAATCAAGGTTTGTTATAACATAAAACAACCGCGACCCGACGATTGCCGCAATCACAACGTAAAAGCAAGCGTCAACCACTTTATCCGGGTCGATCCCGAGTCTTTTGGCTTCATGTTTGGCGACAAACATCGCGGACAGTACCGCCAGGGCAATAAAAAAACCATAGGTATGAATGGTTGCTAAATCGCCAATTTTCAACAAAACAGGATACATATGCTACCTCAATTTTTATAAAGTCCGCGTTCGCACCATTATTTGAACTTAAAAGGCGTTATAACTCAACTTTACGAAATAAAATATAAAACCCAAAGATCACCATGCCGATGGATATTGCGCTATCGGCAATATTAAAAGCCGGCCAGTGCAGGTGAGCAACATATAAATCAATAAAATCGACCACCTCGCCAAGACGGATTCGATCGATCATGTTTCCCAAAGCGCCCCCGAATATTAACGCAAACCCAACGGAAAGGACCGGGTATTCAGGCGGCGTATTTTTGTATAAATACAACACCAGTCCCATGGCGAGAACAGCGATTAAAATAAACAGCATGCTTTGCAGATTGCCCTGATTTTTGGCAAAAATCCCGAATGCACCGCCCGGATTATGAATATATATCAGACTAAAAAAACCGGGGATCACTTGGACTTCTTCATAATAAGACAATGAATGGCTAATCATCCATTTGGTTAGCTGATCCAAAACCACCACAAGACTGGAAATCGATACCAGCATCATAAATTTATTTTTTATGACATTCATTCAAAATGATCCCATGCTGTCCAACTCCGCCTGACACCGGCTACAGATCGATTCATGTTCAGGATGTTGACCGACACTCGAATCGTAAATCCAGCACCGCTGACATTTTTCTCCGGCAGCGGCCCCGACTTTTATAGACAGCCCGCTGATATCTGTAGAGATAAACCCATCATCACTTGTAGCGGCATCATCCGGACTGATAAGCGTTAATCCGGATACAATAAAAATAGACCTTAAATCAGTTTCATAGTAAAATAGAAGGTCATACAATTCTTTAGACGCTTTCAATGTGACCGATGCATCCAGGGAGTGGCCGATCACCTTTTCGACTCGTGCATTTTCAAGAACCTTGGTCACTTCAGCGCGCACGCCAAGAATCCGTTCCCATTTTTTGGCCAGATCCGGGTTTTTGAATTTTTCAGCAAATACCGGGAATTCAGCCATATGTATACTTTCGGCCGGGTTGCCGGCAACAGGCATGAATTTCCAGATTTCTTCTGAAGTAAACGGTAAAATGGGGGCCATTATTTTTGCGATAGCGTCCACAATATAATACATAACTGTCTGGGCGCTTCGTCGCTTGACGGATTCCGGATTGGATGTATACAGCCGGTCCTTTAATATATCTAAATAAAAGGCGGATAATCCCACGGTGCAGTAATTATACAGCGAATGATAAATCACATGAAAATCAAAACCGTCATACGCATTGACGCACCGTTTGATGAGTTCCTGAAGGGAGTGTAAAGCAAATTTATCCAGGTCCGTCATCTCATCATAAGCGACTGCATGTTGTTCCGGTTTAAAATCAAACAAATTCCCAAGAAGAAAACGAGAGGTGTTTCGAATTCGGCGGTACGCGTCACTCAACTGTTTTAAGATTGTTTCTGAAATGCGGATATCATCCTTATAATCCGATGCCGACACCCAGAGTCTCAGGATTTCAGCACCGTACTGGTCAATAACTTTTTTAGGGGCAATGACATTGCCGACGGATTTGGACATTTTTTTCCCTTTACTGTCCACCACAAAGCCATGGGTCAAAACGGTTTTATACGGTGCGCTCCCCTTTGAGGCGATTGCCGTGAGCAGCGAACTGTGAAACCAGCCCCTATGCTGATCACTGCCTTCAAGATAAAGATCTGCCGGCCACCCCAGACTGGGCCTTTCTTCTAAAACAGCCGCATGACTCACGCCTGAATCAAACCAGACATCTAAAATATCCGTTTCCTTGCCAAATTCCTTGCACCCGCAGGATTTGCAGGTGGTGCCCTCAGGAATAAAGTAAGACGCCTCTTTTTCAAACCAGATATCTGCCCCATTGTCAGAGAATTCGGTAAATATTCGGTCGACAATTTCCCGGTTAATCAGCATCTCATTACAGTCTTTGCAATAAAACAACGTGATGGGAACCCCCCAGGATCGTTGCCTTGAAACACACCAGTCCGGCCGTTTTTCGATCATTCCATAAATCCGGTCCCTGCCCCAGGTCGGAATCCATGAAACCGCATCAATCTCTTTAAGGGCCTTTTCCCGTATACCGGTCTTATCCATGGAAATGAACCATTGAGGGGTCGCACGAAAGATTACCGGCTTTTTGCAGCGCCAGCAATGTGGATAGGAATGTTTAATCTTGGCAGATGCCAGGATTTTTTTATCAGCATCCAGTTTTTCAATAATTTCAGGGTCTGCCTTAAAAACAAATTTTCCGGCAAACATCCCCACATCATCTGTAAAGCATCCATTGTCCTTTACCGGAGAGTAGGCTTCCAGGCCATATTTATTCCCCACCTCAAAGTCTTCCCGACCATGGCCGGGGGCTGTATGTACACACCCGGTACCGGTTTCCAACGTCACATGATCGCCCATAATGATCAAAGAAGTCTGGTCATACAAAGGATGCTGGCAATGTTTATTTTCAAGATCAGTGGGGTTAATTTGTGCCAGCACAGAATAATTTTCCATGTCAAATGTTTTCATGCACTCTTTGACAAGATCAGTGGCAAGAATATAGACTTCACCATTTTCCGCCTCAACCGCTGAATAATTAAACGCCGGGTGCAAGGCAACGCCTAAGTTTGCCGGCAGCGTCCACGGCGTCGTGGTCCAGATGACCACAAACACTTTTTTACCGGACAATTCAGGAACAATATCGCTGATATCTTCTTTTAATTCAAATTTTACGAATATTGACGGGGAAGATTCATCGCTGTGTTCAATCTCTGCCTCGGCAAGGGCGGTCTTGCAGCTGCAGCACCAGTGAATCGGTTTTTTACTGTGAATCAGGCTCCCGTCAAGAGCGAATTCCGCACATTTTTTGGCAATGATCGCTTCGTATTTGTAGGCCATGGTCAGGTAGGGATCTTTCCATTTTCCCATACCGCCAAGACGTTTGAATTCTTCTCGTTGAATATTAACGAACTTTTCAGCATAGGTCCGGCATTCACGCCTGATTTGAACTTTGCTCATATCTTTCTTTTTAGAACCCAGCTTTTTATCCACGTTGTGTTCGATGGGCAGGCCGTGACAATCCCATCCGGGGATATAATCCGCATCAAAGCCTTTCATCTGGCGCGACCGAATGATGATATCCTTTAGAATTTTATTCAATGCCGTACCAATATGAATATTCCCATTGGCATAAGGCGGCCCGTCATGAAGAATAAACTTTTCTCGACCCTTAGAAGCGGCCCGGATCTGATCATAGAGTCCGGCTTCTTCCCATTTTTTCAATTGCTCTGGTTCACGATTGGCAAGATTTGCTTTCATGGGAAATTTGGTATTTGGCAAATTGAGTGTTTTCTTATAGTCCATTAATAAATTCCTTCATTAATCAATTCTTCCTGGGACGAATTGATTATAAAATTTAAATTAATTATATTGAGCATTGATGTATAAAAGTTTTTTAAGTTAAGCCACAAAAGCCGTATGTGTCAAGGAAATAACCCTTATTAAGGCGTCTGCGCCAATGAATAAGATGGGCATTGATCATCGTTTCGACCAAAACAGATTTGTCATTCCCGAATGTTTCTATCGGGAATCCAGTGATGTGCTATTCCGAACATAGATTCCGGCTAAGCTTGTCCTCGAATGTTTCTATCGGGGAAGCACGCCGGAATGACATTGTGCTGGCCGAAACGATGACTAAAGCCATAAGATGTTTAAACTTTATGGAGATCCACTTGACATATCAACCCTGCTCCCGCTAAATTTATCACTAAATCGTGCGTGAACGGAAACCCACCGGAAATAATTTTCTGGGTTTCGCCCTTTAAAATCTGAGCCTGGCTAAATAGCTGATTTTCGTAGGCGTAGGCTGGGTAGAGCGTAGCGAAACCCAGCATGTCAGAGCGGGCTCTACCCAGCCTACGAAAAATCGAGGTTTTCGTTCGGCCAATAAATATAGATTTTAAATAATTTCATAACGTGACGCGAAGGGGCATCAATTTTAATGAAAGCAGTCATACAAAGAGTAAAAACAGCTTCAGTTACTGTCAACAATGAGCAGATCAGCAACATTGGTCCCGGACTACTGGTTTTGTTAGGGGTTGCCCATACTGATGAACCGTCTGATGCCGAATAT